>NZ_AUTH01000073.1:0-4540 GCF_000497975.1 Pseudoalteromonas sp. TB41
CGGTCAGCGGTCAGCGGTCAGCGGTCAGCGGTCAGCGGTCAGCGGTCAGCGGTCAGAAAAGCTAATTATAACTTTAGAGTCAACAGAAAATACTTCCTTGCTGAAAATAGATATTTGTAGTTAATAAAATATCAACTAGGATAAAAACTGAGCATAAGGATTTTGTATTATGAACTTTGAAAACTTAGATGTATGGAAGCGCTCAGCTCGCCTTAGCGCTGGTATTTACAGAAATACACAACTAATTAAAGACTTTAGCTTTAGAGATCAATTAACACGCTCTGGTTTATCTGTTCCTAGTAATATAGCTGAGGGCATGACAAGAGAGAGTGATAAAGAAAAAACACGCTTTTTAGATATCGCTCGCTCTTCGCTTGCTGAGGCAAGAACCCAAATATATATTGGCATCGATATTAACTATATTGATACCGACATAGGTAAGTCTTGGCTAAATGAAACAGTCCAGCTGTCAAAAATGCTAACAAGTTTGATAGCAAAAATAAAAACAAGTGAGTAACCATTCTTACTGACAGCTGAAAACTTACAGCTGACAGCTATTCTCTACTTCTGACACACCTCACAAAAAACAGTGCTGCGTTGCCCTAGGCGGATTTCGGTTAATTCGCTCTCGCAATTTACACAGGGTTGGCCTTTTCGGCCATACACTAATAACTGTTGCGCAAAGTAGCCAGGCTTACCGTCACTTTGGGCAAAGTCTTTCAACGTTGTGCCGCCTTGAGTAATTGCAGCGGCTAAGGTGTCTTTTATAATTGGGATTAACGCTTGGTAGCGTTTAAGGCTTACCTTACCTGCTTCTTTTCGCGGATCGATACCTGCTTTAAATAATGATTCGTTAGCGTAAATATTACCAACCCCCACCACCACGGCG
The DNA here is from genome assembly GCF_000497975.1 of Pseudoalteromonas sp. TB41. NCBI lineage: Bacteria > Pseudomonadati > Pseudomonadota > Gammaproteobacteria > Alteromonadales > Pseudoalteromonadaceae > Pseudoalteromonas > Pseudoalteromonas sp. TB41. Next base: position 890 of record NZ_AUTH01000073.1, read on the forward strand.
TTATTCATAATAAACTGCTTAACAGGCACTTTTTTATTGCGAGATTGCTCATAAACACGTTTAGCAAAAAAGTCATCGGTGAGTGGCTCGGGGCCTAATTTAGCAAGTAACTTATGCTTTTCATTGGGGGCTTGCCATAAACAACAACCAAAGCGGCGTGGATCGTTTAAACGAAGCGCCTTATTGTTCGCTAAAATAAACTCAACATGGTCGTGTTTTTTAAGTGGCTCGGCTTTATTTACTACGCGCAAGTTCCCTGACATCCCTAAGTGCAATATAGCCGCCCCAAGCTCACATTCTAGTAGCAAGTATTTTGCGCGGCGTTCAATACTGCTAACCACTAACCCCTCAAGTTGATACACCTCATCTGGCACAGGCCAGCGCATACTGGCATTATGAATATTTACCTTAGTCACAACTTGGTTTAGCACATGGGGGGTAATACCCATGCGGCTAACTTCTACTTCTGGTAATTCAGGCATTTATAAAACTCACTTATGAAAAGGTAAAACTTGGAAATAATTGTTTTGCAGTAGTTAAATCTAGCAACAATAATCGCTGACTGGTTTTATCGAATAGATAATACTGACCATTCGCCTCGAATAATAAGTACACCCAAGGTAAGGACTCACCGGCGAGTTCAAGCGTGGCTACCGATAGTGGCTTATTCATATCAAGCGCATCAGGTGTAGTGGTGGTCATCAGCGCGGTATTTTGCCATAAATAAACTAGCTCACTAAGTTGCTGCTCTGAGCCTTGCCAACTAAGCGGTACACTTTTTTGCAAAGCAGTAGTACGCCAACTAGTGCCAATACGCTCAATTTTTTGGTCGATAAATTTAAGCGTTAATACAAAACTTTGCGAAGGAAGTAGTGGCTGCAATTGTGCCTGTGTTTCATCATTCCCTATGTTTTTATGCAGTCCATTTAAAAAGAAGATCATAATCAACATCGAAAAAATAATAACATTGTTCCAACCTTTTCGGCCGAGTTGCATGTGGGTCTTCCAATTAATAATATCGATTTAAAGTGTAACCAAAACTTAATTACACTGTCTATATGTTAAAACCCAAAGACTTTGCTAGAATATCGGCAAATTTTAAGGAGTTTAGTCATGTCAATGTATGTAGTGGGCCATAAAATCCCAGATTCAGATTCAATATGTGGTGCAATTGCACTGGCTTATTTAAAAAACCAAATTGATGAGCCGGCAATTCCAACCCGCCTTGGTGAAGTATCACCAGAAACACAGTTTATTTTAGATAAATTTGGCTTCGAAGCACCTGAGCTTAAACTTAGCTACGCTGGCGAAGACGTTTACATTGTAGACCACACAGAAAAAACCCAAGCACCTGATGATATCGACCAAGCTCGCGTTGTTGGCGTAGTTGATCACCATAAATTAGGTGATTTAACCTCATCAACCCCGCTTGAATGCTGGATCCGCCCTGTTGGTTGTTCTAACACCATTATTAAGATGATGTACGATTTTTATAACGTAGAGATCCCTAAAGATATTGCTGGCATTATGCTTTGCGCCATATTAAGCGACACGGTTATTTTTAAATCACCAACCTGTACCACTGCCGACATTAAATGTGTTGAAGCCCTTGCTGAAATTGCAGGCATTGAAGACTTTAAAGAACTAGGCATGGACATGTTCCGCGTTAAATCAGCCGTTGAAGATACGCCTGTACGTGATTTAGTAATGCGTGACTTTAAAGACTTTAACATGAACGGTAACCTTGTTGGCATTGGTCAGTTAGAAGTTATTGACCTTGCAGTATTTGACGAGATTAAAGCTGACCTTGAAGCTGACATTGCCAAGCTTAAAGAAGAAGGCGGTCGTCATTCAGTATTTTTACTACTAACCGACATTATGAAAGAAGGCTCACAAATGCTGATTGCATCAGACGATGCCAGCCTTGTTGAGCAAGCCTATGGTGAAAAGCCAGAAGACGGTAAAGTATGGCTAGATGGCGTATTGAGCCGTAAAAAGCAAGTAGTACCACCACTACAAGACGCTTTTAAGAGCTAGGTTCGAGGTTCGAGGTTCGAGGTTCGAGGTTCGAGGTTCGAGGTTCGAGGTTCGAGGTTCGAGGTTCGAGAAATTTAAAAACCTTGCGGTTAATATCGCAAGGTTTTTTTATGCTTGTAGGCGGGAGTTTACCCCGCGCAGTGGGTAGGTAAGTTCGCAGCCCACTTTTGAACCACAGAGAACACCGAGGCGCTTCGCGCTACACAGAGTAATACCTTACTGAACGCTGACAGCTACCTGTTTTTATTTTTAATCACTCCCTCTGTGCACTCTGTGACCTTATATGGACTCCCCGTTTTTTGTCAACGAAGTATTTATTAAATAAAGATTAGATGCTGGCTTATATACGGACTCTATTTGGGGAGCTACCCCTGGTCACTTTAATGTATTCGCCCCTTTATGACTTTTCTCGGTGGCGGTATTTTATACCTAGGCACGGAACAGTCTCTTAAAGGTCAGTCTTACCCTGATTTTAAACGCTCTTTGTTGACAAAAATTTAAGCCGTTAATAACGTTGGCTGATAACATTCGTTTTTCTTTAGCATTGCAAATGCGGTTCTGATTGTTTTATTAGCCAATGCTATCGCTGCCACTTTTTTACCACGCCTTGCAATTAACTTTTTAAGCCATTCGTCTTTTTCTGTACGGCTCGCTCTTTTTACAACATGTGTGACAACAGCTAGTGCACCTTGATATAACGTGCTACGTAACTTTTTATTTGCCGATGTTCTTGAAATTGAGCCAATTCTTTCTTTGCCACCAGAGCTATGCTGAACTGGCGTTAAACCAGCGCAGGCTGATGCTTCCCGCCCATTTTTAAAGTGTTCTATACAACTAAAGTAAACTTTCAACATCATTGAACCTACAGGCCCAACACCTTCCAGTTTTTGAAGTCGCTCGCATACCTCATCATTTTTGATTTCTTCTTCAATGAGCTTTTCTAGCTCTCTAATTTCTTTCATAACACTTTTGAATTGTTCATTCATTATTTTTAGAGACGCTCTAAATGCCATAGGTACATCTAAATTTGTATCTTCGAGCAGACTTTCCACTGCATCAATCAACTTATTATCTGATTTAGCTATTGGGATACCAAGTTCCAACAAGCAACCTCGTTGCAGATTCCCCAAGGCTACTTTTTGCTTTACAAAGTGCTCTCTCATTGCTGACATGGCTTGTAAGCACTGCTCATTTATGCTTAATAATCTACTCGGTTTAACTGTTGGTTGTTGAGCTGCAATACCAATAGCTAAAGCATCATTCGCATCCGTTTTTTGGCCTTGTCTAAATGCTTTTACAACCCGTGCAGACATTGGCTTAACTGTATGGCCTGCCTCTTTCGCTTTTCTTGCCCAATAATGCGTGCCACCACATGACTCCATCGCCACTAATGACTGCTTTTCTGACGCCAATAATTGAAGTAGCTTTTGTCGCGATACTTCTTTGTTGTATATAACCTGTCGATCTTGACCTATTTTACAAACTTGATAATTATTTTTTGCTAAATCAATCGCAATAACGTTAAGATTCATCATGTATGGACTCCTTTAGTAAAAGTTTTGTCACTTATTACGTTACCCCTCGATGGGAGGGGAGTCCATACATCTCGGTGGT
>NZ_AUTH01000074.1:0-32985 GCF_000497975.1 Pseudoalteromonas sp. TB41
CGAATCGTACCCCAAACCGACACAGGTGGTCAGGTAGAGAATACTAAGGCGCTTGAGAGAACTCGGGTGAAGGAACTAGGCAAAATCGTACCGTAACTTCGGGAGAAGGTACGCTCCGATTGGTGATGGGACTTGCTCCCTAAGCTGATTGGAGCCGCAGTGACCAGGTGGCTGGGACTGTTTATTAAAAACACAGCACTGTGCAAAATCGCAAGATGACGTATACGGTGTGACACCTGCCCGGTGCCGGAAGGTTAATTGATGGGGTTATCTTCGGAGAAGCTCTTGATCGAAGCCCCGGTAAACGGCGGCCGTAACTATAACGGTCCTAAGGTAGCGAAATTCCTTGTCGGGTAAGTTCCGACCTGCACGAATGGTGTAACCATGGCCACGCTGTCTCCACCCGAGACTCAGTGAAATTGAAATCGCAGTGAAGATGCTGTGTACCCGCGGCTAGACGGAAAGACCCCGTGAACCTTTACTACAGCTTGGCACTGAACATTGAACCTACATGTGTAGGATAGGTGGGAGACTTAGAAGCAGAGACGCTAGTTTTTGTGGAGTCGTCCTTGAAATACCACCCTTGTAGTTTTGATGTTCTAACGTTGGCCCCTGAATCGGGGTTACGGACAGTGCCTGGTGGGTAGTTTGACTGGGGCGGTCTCCTCCCAAAGAGTAACGGAGGAGCACGAAGGTTGGCTAAGTACGGTCGGACATCGTACGGTTAGTGTAATGGTAGAAGCCAGCTTAACTGCGAGACAGACACGTCGAGCAGGTACGAAAGTAGGTCATAGTGATCCGGTGGTTCTGAATGGAAGGGCCATCGCTCAACGGATAAAAGGTACTCCGGGGATAACAGGCTGATACCGCCCAAGAGTTCATATCGACGGCGGTGTTTGGCACCTCGATGTCGGCTCATCACATCCTGGGGCTGAAGTCGGTCCCAAGGGTATGGCTGTTCGCCATTTAAAGTGGTACGCGAGCTGGGTTTAGAACGTCGTGAGACAGTTCGGTCCCTATCTGCCGTGGGCGTTTGAGAATTGAGAGGGGTTGCTCCTAGTACGAGAGGACCGGAGTGAACGAACCGCTGGTGTTCGGGTTGTCATGCCAATGGCATTGCCCGGTAGCTACGTTCGGAACTGATAAGCGCTGAAAGCATCTAAGCGCGAAGCAGGCCTCGAGATGAGTTCTCACTAGACTTTTAAAGTCTCTGAAGGGCCGTTGAAGACTACAACGTTGATAGGCAAGATGTGGAAGTGGTGTGAGCCATTAAGCTAACTTGTACTAATTACCCGTGAGGCTTAACCATACAACGCCAAACGCGTTTTATGTGATAGTTTAAGCAAGAAGTTAATAGACTAAAGTAGATACTTGAAGACTTTTATTATCAGAAATTCCAAATTTTAGTAAGCTCGATTAAATCGACCTTACACCAAATTTGCTTGGTGACAATAGCGTTTTGGACCCACCTGACCCCATGCCGAACTCAGTAGTGAAACGAAACAGCGCCGATGATAGTGTAGCATTTGCTATGTGAAAGTAGGACATTACCAGGCTCCAAATTGAGAAAGCCCGATTCGAAAGAGTCGGGCTTTTTTACGTCTGCAGGAAAGTGAAAACGCAGGTGAAAGGTAAAAGGCATCAGGTAAAAGGAAAATAATAAGCGCCTAATGCCGACTCTATACATTTGCTATATGGCTCTCTACCGCTGTGGGCACTACGACATCACCAGGCTCCAAATTGAGAAAGCCCGACTAGAAATAGTCGGGCTTTTTTACGTCTGCAGAAAAGTAAAAACGTAGGTGAAAGGTAAAAGGCATCAGGTAAAAGTAAAAGAATAAGCGCCTAAAGACTACTCTAACGCTTTGGACGACACCACGACATCTTGCAATAGAAGGCCTGAGAATAAAGGCATTATGAAAATATATCCGTTTGGAGTAAGTCTGGATGATGAGGTGAAAAGTAAAGTTTAAAAACCGACTATGCTTGTGCGTAGTTTGATTTATTACCTAACCAGCGGTGAATAAGTGGGTCTATATGCTGAGGATATTGCTTAAGCATTTGTTGTGCGATGGGTCTTACTTGATTGAGTGTTTGTTTATCGCGTGTTAAATCAGCGATTTTGAATTCGGCTAAACCTGTTTGTTTAGTTCCAAGTACTTCACCTGGGCCGCGTATTTCTAAATCACGTTCTGCGATAACAAATCCATCGTTACTATCGCGCAGTACTCCTAATCGCTTCTGTGCAGTATGAGAAAGTGGCGCATGGTATAAAAGAACGCAATGCGATGCGGTTGCCCCACGTCCTACACGGCCTCGTAATTGGTGAAGCTGTGCTAAACCTAAGCGCTCTGGGTTTTCAATAATAATTAGGCTCGCATTGGGGACATCAACACCGACCTCGATCACGGTTGTTGCGACAAGTACATGAATGTTCCCCGTTTTAAACTCACTCATAATGGCTTGCTTTTCAGTGGCTTTCATTCTCCCATGGACTAAACCAATATTAAGTTCAGGTAAGGCTTCTTTTAATTGTAAAGCACTGTCTTCCGCTGCTTGGCATTGTAATACTTCAGACTCGTCTATAAGAGTACATACCCAGTAAACTTGTCGACCTTGTTCATTACAGGCAAGTTTCACCCGACTAATGATGTCATCTCTGCGGGTATCAGGGATGGCAACAGTGGTAATTGGTGTTCTTCCTGGTGGTAATTCGTCGATCACTGAGGTTTCTAAATCTGCATAAGCAGTCATCGCAAGCGTACGTGGTATAGGTGTTGCTGTCATTACTAGTTGATGTGGATAACAATCACCAAAGCGCCCTTTTTCACGCAGTGATAAACGTTGATGAACCCCAAATCGATGTTGCTCATCAATAATGATAAGTACGAGATTGTTAAATTTTACTTCATCTTGAAATAAAGCATGGGTACCCACAATCATCTGCGCTTCACCAGAGGCGATCATTGCAAGGGTATTAACTCGCTCTTTTCCTTTTGTTTTACCGCCTAGCCAAGCAACCGATATTCCAAGGTTTTCAAACCAGCTGGAAAAGTTAATTCCGTGTTGCTCTGATAATATCTCTGTTGGCGCCATTAATGCGACCTGATAGCCTTGTGCTATCGCAGTTAAAGCGCTCAGGGCTGCGACTAATGTTTTACCAGAGCCTACATCCCCTTGGACAAGTCGCATCATAGGGTAAGCGTGTTGCATGTCTGTTTTAATTTCTGATACTACACGGCTTTGTGCATTGGTTGGCGCAAAGGGTAATTGTGCTAGAAATTGCGCTTCTAATGGATTAGTGGGCTCAAGGGCAATAGCTTTAACTTGTTGTCCTTGCTCTCTTACTTTTAAGAGGCTGAGATTTTGAGCCAACAACTCTTCAAAAACGAGCCGTTGTTGTGCTGGGTGAGTCCCTTGTTCAAGCGCAATTATATCAACATCATTAGGGGGGCGATGCAGTAGCAATAACGCATCACTTAACGGTAGTTGCGATGGTTGCCATTGTTGAGGTAGTAGCTCTTCTACTGCGTATTTTTGAAGCAATTCTATTGCCTGTTCACTCAACGCCCTGATAGAGAGTTGCTTTAACCCCTCGGTTGTTGAATAGACTGGCGTAAGTGTTGATGATGTTGGTTGCTGTTCAAAAGTGTCGCTAATACTGTATTCAGGATGACTCATTTCAAAGCCAACACGTCCGCGACGTATTTCGCCAAAACAGCGAATTATTTTACCCGCGCTAAATGCGTTTTTTTGTGCTGCGGTAAAATTAAAAAATCGTAGTGTTAACCTACCTGTCCCATCATTTATTTGGCAAACCAGCATACGCCTTTTACCAAAGGTAATTTGGCTTGTTTCAATGGTTGCTTGAACCGTTACATGGCTATGTGCGGTGAGCTCACTAATAGCATAAATACGCGTTCTGTCTTCATACCTTAGCGGTAAATGAAAAAGCATATCTTGTACTGTGGTGATGCCTAGCTTTAAAAGTCGTTCAGCCATTTTAGGGCCTACGCCTTTAAGTTCTGTGATTGGGTATTGGCTTAAGCTAGGTTTAGACAAAGTAGGCTCAATTATTGTTATTTAGTGAGTTAAGTGTACTTATACACTGTATATGCATCAAGTATGTTTTAATGCCTGCCAAAATTGTTCATCCGCAACGATTTCGCCATGCTCATCAAGTGCGGGATAAGGTAAGTTCTTTTGCTTACACTGCCTTGCAATAATTGGGTGGCAGCCTTCAAAATACATTGGATGTTTTATTTCTTCACTCAGCATATTTCTATTATATAACCCAGCTAACTCACGTTGACGTTGTGCTTCGAATAAGATTAATGCTGCTGCAACGGATACATTTAACGATTGCACCATGCCTTGCATTGGAATAATAATGTTTTGATCTGCATATTCGAGCGCTTTTTCTGAGATCCCCGTTTTTTCTTGGCCGACAATAATTGCAGTGGGTTTAGTGTAATCAATTTCTCTAAAATCGACGGCATCTTCACTTAAATGAGTTGCCAAAATTTGTACATCGGGGTTATGAGCACGGATACTGGCTGCGGCATCATCTATATTTCTGTGAAGGTGTGTGTCTAACCAGTTCTTACTGCCACCTGAGGTATTATTGGTTAGCCACTTTTGCTTTTCTGGCCAGACTGCATGCACATGATGGCAACCAACAGCATCGGCCGTTCTGACTATGGCAGATAAGTTATGGTGTTTATGTACGTCTTCTAAACACACGGTAAGATCGGTTTGACGACGTGAAAGTACACTTTCAATTCTTTGATAACGAGTTTGCTGCATGGGAGTCCTCTTTTTCGGCAAATTATACGAGATTTTTCACCTTAAGGCACCACTGTTCGGCTAATCGGGTTTTGTAATGAGATCAGGGTTTCGGTTGACTGAATAGCTTCTATTGCTTGTATTTTATTGATCAATACATCTTGTAGATGATCGATTGAGCGAGTCATTACTTTAATAAAAATACTGTAATTACCGGTGGTGTAATATGCTTCAACAACCTCTTCTAATGATTCAAGCTTAATCAGAGTTTGTGGGTAGTCTCTGGCATTATTTAAATTAATGCCGATAAAACAACATACATCGTAGCCAAGCTGTTTGGTACTAATGGTTAATTGGGTACCTGTAATGATCCCCGCTTGTTTCATTTTTTCAATCCGCACATGAATTGTTCCTGCACTGACACCGAAACGCTTTGCTAATTCAGCGTAGGGTGTACGTGCATTATCCATTAATGCATGCAGAATCTGTTTGTCTAGATTATCGATTTGATAATTTTCCATAGGTTTAGTTGCTTTGTATTGTTGTATTTAATGTTTTTATACCATTTTTTTAATGATTTTAATATCGTAAAGCTATTTTTGTTATGGGTTATTGAATTAAACCGTTTAATTGTTACGATAACCATATTGAAGCGCTACTAAGCGCTGAGTCGCCAATACAATAACTGGGAATGAGGCCAATTATTATGAGTTCACACTATGTGCAGCAGCAGCAGCAAATAAGTAAAGTTAAACAGTTTTTTTCACAGCAATTAGAGCAAAAGTTAGGCTTAATTGAAGTACAGGCACCTATTTTAGCTAAAGTAGGTGACGGTACTCAGGATAACTTAAGTGGACACGAGAACGCTGTTGCGGTGAATGTTAAAGCCATTACAGATAGCCGTTATGAAGTCGTGCATTCGTTAGCAAAGTGGAAACGTAAAACTTTGGGCGAGTATGGTTTCTCTAAAGGTGAAGGAATTTACACGCAAATGAAAGCGTTGCGACCTGATGAAGATTCATTAAGTCCAATCCATTCTGTGTATGTTGATCAGTGGGATTGGGAACAAGTTATTTGTGAAAGTACGCAGCGTTCTTTATCTACTTTGAAGCAAACGGTTGAAACTATTTACCAAGGTATTAAAGCTACTGAGAAATATGTTAGTGACAGCTTTGGTTTAACACCATTTTTACCCACAGAGATTACTTTTGTACATAGTGAAGCATTACGTAAAATGTACCCAGATTTTACAGCCAAGCAGCGTGAAAAGGCGATTACTCAAGAATATGGCGCTGTATTTTTAATTGGTATTGGGGGAGCATTGAGTGATGGCAAAATTCATGATGTGAGAGCGCCAGATTACGACGATTGGTCAACCCCGACATGCGAGCAGTACATGGGATTAAATGGTGATATTTTAGTATGGAACCCAGTGCTTGAAGACGCTTTCGAAATCTCATCGATGGGAATTCGTGTAAGCCCTGAAGTATTGCAAACTCAATTAAGTATTACGGGAGACGAAGACCGTTTAGAGTTTGACTGGCATAAGGCATTGCTAGAAAGTAAGCTTCCACAGACAATTGGCGGTGGTATTGGTCAATCTCGTTTAGCGATGCTGTTATTACAAAAACAACATATAGGGCAAGTGCAGGTAGGTGTGTGGCCAGCGCAAACCTATACAAGTGTAGACGGTTTACTATAAAAAATTGGGGCTGTTACTAACAGCCCCTTATTATTAAGTTTTAAATTCAATTTCTATTTTATTATTTTCTAACTTAACACTACTCGGTGGGAAGTTACGGGTCGTTTTAAGTAGTTTATTGAAGATATGGATCTCTACACCCGAATGTAAAACGCTATTCACAGTCAACATGGCTTCATCGAGTAACGTATTCAGTTTTTGCTCTAAACCTGCTACCTGCTTTTCTAATTGTTCTGCTTGCTGACTATGGTGTAGCTGCGTGGTGCCAATTTTATTTATGAGTTCATTTTTTTTATCTGCATCTTTAATTAAATCTGCTTTTTCTAAAGCCGCTTGTAAACTATCAACTTGTTCATTTGTTGCTGTTAGTTCACTAAAAGATTTATCAATCTCTTTGGTCATTTCAGTGGCTGAAGCCGCTAAATTAATTACCATTTTAGCGCCAGATTCATTACCTATCTCGCCGGCAATCAGTTTAGTGGCATCTAGAATTTCACCCCCAAAGAGCTTTCCTTTAGGTAACTCTGATTGACCAATTTGTATTGTACTCTTTGCTTTCATTGAGCTGTGGCTAGCTTGACGTTCAAGCAGAATGTTATTAGCTTCAATGTAACAATATTGAGAGTGTGAGGCATGGACATCGCCTGCGCATATTATTCTACAAGACAGTGATTTATCTTCAGGCTTTTGATGGCCAATTACCCCTTGTTTTACAGTTATATCGCCTCCTGCGGTTAATTCGCCAGATTCAACCGTACCAAAAACGGTAATGTCGCCCGTTGCATTAATACGCATTCCTGGCTCTACATTTTTACTCACTATCACACTGCCTTCAAAGTCGATATGCCCTGTTTTTACCGACACATCGTTGACAGTAAAAATATCGTCAACACGCATGCCATTATTTATTTCAACCGGCACGCCAGCAATCGTAGAGAGTAATTCCATCGGATTATTTTTTGAGATTTCAGTGCCCTCACCTGCAATTAGAGTATGAACCTCTCCGGGTTTTGCAGGTAATACATCGCCTAACACGGTAAACCCTTCTTGGCCTGGTGTAGCGGGTTGTTGCTGTACTAGTAACTCACCTGGTTTTACACTTGCTAACTTACCAAAGTCACGCATATCTACACTGCCATCTTCTTTTAATTTAGGGGCTTTGAGACGATCTTTAAGTGTTTGAACCATTGCGTTAAATTTAGTTGGTTTACCGTCTATAGGTAAGCGCCCTTTGGCGAGTGGACCACTGACTACGGAGCCAGGTGGGAGTTCAGATTGCTTTTGTAAAAGTTGCTCTAAAAATGCTTGTTTATAACCTCTTGCGACGTGCGCTTTAACTAATTCTTTTTTAGCTTCATCAAAACTCAGTGTTGCTCCCCCTTTAGCAAGAGTGAGCGTGCCCGTGGCTAGCATTTTATCATCACTTATCTCCACGCTTAAGGTGGCATCATGACGTGTTGCAACAACTAATATACGTTCAGGTGTTGCACTGCTGAAATAGTTATTTATGGCGTCATGATTGATTTCACACTCGCTGTAAGGCGATTGTTCAATTGCTTCAATGATAAAAGCAGCACTGGCGGGTGCAGATTTACTCGTATCGAGCAATACATTGCCATTATGAGCAAGCTTAAACACAAGTTATCCTTTTCTACTACTAAAGTAAGGTTTAATAAAATAACGTGATTACAGAGTGCTAGAATTTTAGTTTTGAGTCAAGAATTCATCAAAGTGTAGTTACAGATTGGAATAAAAGCTATGAGCGGCGCTCATAGCTTATAGAGGTTAGTTTGTTGAAGGAAGTTCCATAATGCCGTCTATTTCTACTTGTACACCTTTAGGTAGTGCACGAACGCCAATAGCAGCGCGAGCAGGATAAGGCTGTTTAAAATATTGGCTCATTACTTCGTTAACAATGGCAAAATTTGAAAGATCAGTAAGGTAAATATTTACTTTTACTAAATCTTGAATGGTGCCGCCAGCTTCTTCACAAACCGCACAAATATTTTTAAATACTTGGTGTGTTTGCTCGCTAAAGTCTTCAGATATAACGTCCATTGTTTCAGGGACAAGTGGAATTTGCCCAGATAAATAAACCGCTGTGCCCACTTTTACTGCTTGGCTGTATGTGCCAATCGCTGCAGGTGCTTTATCCGTTGATATAAATGCTTTATTCATGATGTTCCTATTTTATTTTTTACGATAGACTTTTTGTACATCCGGCATCACACGTATACGACGCATGATATTAGCGACATGGATACGGTTTTTAACTGTGATCCCTAAGTCTATCACGTATAAATTACTTTCTTTTTCATCGGTAGCTATTTCTACAATATTGGCCTGTGTCGTTGCGACCACATTGGTTAATTTAGCCAGCGCACCTTGGTGGTTAATAATTTCTACTCGTAAAGCCGCAATGTATTCTTTTTCTGGATTATCATCCCATTTTACGACTAGGTATTTTGAACGATCATTTTCCCAGCCACGAATGTTCTTACACTCTTGGCGATGAACCGTTAAACCTTTACCCTGGCTGACATGAGCTGTAATAGCGTCTCCAGGCACTGGACGACAACATTTAGAATAATTAACTAACATGCCTTCTGTACCAATAATGGTTGCTTTTGCACGTTTAGCAATATCGTTTAAGTCATCGTTATCGTTTTGTAATAAGCGTTTGGCAATCAGCATGCTCATTAAATTACCTGAGCCAATTTCTACCAGTAGCTCTAAGGTTGAAGAGAGTTCATGCTCCTCAAGCACTCGCGTAATACTTTCAGCTGGCAGGTTATCAAACTTGTTTTCACCTAGGGCTGAATCAAGTAAGCGACGACCTAATAATAATGCTTCTTCATGCTGTTGGCTTTTAAGGTAGTTACGTACGCCCAGTCGCGCTTTACCAGTAACAATAAAGTTAAGCCATGTTGCGTTAGGATGAGCGCCTGAGCTAGTAATAATTTCTATTGTTTGCCCAGTATCAATGGCTTTACTTAAAGGGTAAGGCTTACGATTAACGCGTGCGCCTACACAAGTATTACCAACATCAGTATGAACGGCATAAGCAAAATCGACCGCAGTCGCGCCCATTGGCAGTTCAACGATGCGACCATCTGGAGTAAACACGTAAATTTCTTCAGGGAAGAGTTCGGTTTTAACGTTTTCAACAAACTCAAATGATGATCCCGCACTTTGCTGTAACTCTAGTAAGCTTTGCATCCATTGGCGAGCACGCTGCTGCGCAGTGTGACCCGCATTGTCGCCAGACTTTTTATACATCCAGTGAGCCGCGACTCCTTTGTCTGCCATGTGATCCATATCGTGAGTACGGATTTGAATTTCAACAGGAATACCATGCGGGCCAACCAAAGAAGTATGAAGTGATTGATAGCCATTAGTTTTTGGCACGGCAATATAGTCTTTAAAGCGGGTTTCAATTGGCTTATATAAGTTATGAGCAACGCCGAGTACGCGATAACAGGTGTCCATAGAATCTACCGCAATACGAAAAGCGTAAATATCCATGACTTCGTTAAATAGTAACTCTTTGTTGAGCATTTTTTTATAAATACTGTATAGATGCTTTTCACGGCCTGATACGGTGGCCTTTATGCCAGACTCCTCAAGGCGTGCTTCAATTTCTGTTTGAATATTTGAAATAACTTCTTTGCGATTTCCGCGCGCTTTAGCCACTTCAGATTTAAGTGCACGATGACGCATTGGATACAGCGCTTGAAAACCTAAGTCTTCTAGCTCATTTTTTATATCGTGAATACCTAAACGATTAGCAATCGGCGCATAAATTTCTAGAGTTTCGCGAGCAATACGGCGGCGTTTATCAGGGCGAAGTGCGCCTAATGTTCGCATGTTATGCGTTCTATCAGCCAACTTGATTAAAATAACCCGAATATCTTGGGTCATTGCCATAATCATTTTTCGATAGTTTTCAGCTTGAAACTCTTTTTTATCTTTAAAGCTTAACTTATCAAGCTTGCTCACACCTTCAACGAGTTCAGCCACCGTTTCACCAAATATTTCAGCTAAATCTTGTTGGCTAAAATCGGTATCTTCAATCACATCGTGCATCAATGCTGCCATGAGCGTTTCATGGTCAAGGTGCATGCTAGCTAGTATCTGAGTTACTTCAACGGGGTGAGTAATGTAAGGCTCGCCACTTGAGCGAGTTTGACCTTCATGGGCCTCTCGGGCTACCACATAGGCTTTTTGAACTAGCTCAACATCGTCTGCTGGCAAGTATTTTGAGATTTTCTTTTTAAGACCTTCAAAAAGATACATTCACACTCCAATGTTCTCGTGAAGCAAATAAGTTAGGATAAGTTACGAATATACGATGAAAACAAAGGATTGCCAACGGCTATAGTTGAAATACTATGCCGTTAGCTAAATCAAACCGGGCGGTTGATTATTGGTTGCCACCAACAATGGCAGCAACAGCAGCTAGTTCTGCCGCTTCTTGGTGTTGTTGTTCTTCACGGTCAATAACATCCATTGAAGAATTATCAACTAAACCAAGTTCGATTTCACGTAAAGCAACAACTGTTGGCTTATCGTTCTCAGGATCTACTAGTGGATCTTTACCACCAACAGCAATTTGGCGGGCACGACGGGCCGCAACTAAAATTAAGTCAAAACGATTACCAATTGCATCTACTGCATCTTCAACTGTTACGCGAGCCATCTTAGCACTCCAAAATAATTTAAAAGCAAAGGCGTAGTTTACTGCACGCAGCAGGTTTCGCCAATAGCCAGTGGTTAATTTTTATCTGTTTTAGGGCATGAACACCTAATTTATCTTAATTTAGATTATTTGAGTAGCTCATTAATTAAAGTTTGATGACGTGTTGTTTGCGCTTTTAGCGTTAATCGCTGTGCAATAACAATACTTTCTATCTCACTTAAAGCAGTATCAAAATCATCATTCACAACAACAAAGTCATACTCATCGTAATGAGAGGTTTCTGATTGAGCTTGTGCCATACGCCCGGCAATAATTTCAGCTGAGTCTTGGCCACGGTTATTTAAACGTTGCTCTAACTCTTGCTTTGACGGCGGTAAAATAAAGATAGTTTTTACGTCATCCATTATTTCTCGAACTTGGCGAGCGCCTTGCCAATCAATATCTAAAAACACATCAATGCCAGCGGCGAGTTGCTCTTCAATAGCTTGCTTAGAAGTACCGTAATAATTGTCAAATACTTGTGCCCATTCAAAAAAGTCATCTTTGGCAATTAGTGCCTTAAACTCATCAACCGATACAAAATGATAATGTTCCGCATCGTTTTCACCAGGGCGCGGTGCGCGGGTGGTGTGTGATACCGATACTTTCATATCAGCATGTTTTTTCAGTAATGCATTTATTAAGCTCGATTTACCCGCCCCAGAAGGCGCAGATAAAATAAATAAGTTTCCGCGAGAGTGTGCCATTATTTTCTCTATCTAAAAATAAACAGGCTCGAACTATAAACAGCTCAAGCCTTCAATTATTATATTGTACTTTATTTAGCTAATTATGCTCAAGTGAGTGGTAAAGCCAAAAAAAGTTACTCAATATTCTGGATCTGAATATGGAACGATATTTTAAACCTCATTATTATCAGTGGTTTAATCTTGGTGGAGAGTGTTTTAACTGTGTTTGGTAACCGCTATGGTAACCACTTGGAGTCGGTTTCTGGTGCATAGAGATTATTTTACTAAAGAGGAAGTAAGTTTAAATCAGTACCGAAAAACATACATAAAAATTGATAAACTGTTTAGTTTTTGTATTATACACCCAATTGTAATCAAATAATCAAGGAAGAGTGTTTTTATGAAACAATTACAGCAGTACCCTCACCCTGAAAGGCCTCAAAACCCTTCACCCTTAGAAATGGCTATTTATAATTATGAGTTAAAAGCTAAAGATTTTCATAACAAGCGAATAGCTCAAAAAGGGCAGGCGAGTGAAGAGCTTAAAAATAAGATGGCTCGTGACTTTAATCATTTGCAAAAAGAGAAAGAGAGAATTACAGCTCATGCTCGCTTACAAACAGATTTAAAAGAATATCGTGAGCTGAGTGCAAACTCTACAGTTACACAATTAAAACAAGAAAAGCATCATCCAACGCAAAAGCTTGCTCGTCACTTGGCTGCAATAGGGGAACCCAAACCAACTAAGCTACACGAGGCTCACCATATTATTTGTGGCACAGGGAAATACCAATCAGCGAACATGTTACAAACAAGACTTAACCTTCATCTGCATGGAGTTGGCATTAACGATCCCATTAACGGTGTATGGCTAATAAACTTTGAAAAAAATAAAGACCAGAACTGGGATAGCCCAGCTTCGCCACCTCATCGAAAGCTACACAGATATAACTATGAGACATGGATTAATACTAACTTTGGTAATGCGGCTACGCCTAGAGCTTTATTTTTGAATAGGCTGAAAACGGTTAAAGTT
The DNA here is from genome assembly GCF_000497975.1 of Pseudoalteromonas sp. TB41. NCBI lineage: Bacteria > Pseudomonadati > Pseudomonadota > Gammaproteobacteria > Alteromonadales > Pseudoalteromonadaceae > Pseudoalteromonas > Pseudoalteromonas sp. TB41. The sequence goes on from NZ_AUTH01000074.1 coordinate 12,951, forward strand.
AAAATAAAAACAGGTACTGTGCCTGCAGGTTTACTTGCACCAAAAGATGAAAACTGGAAGGCTTTATAGTGACTGTATATCAAATTAAAAACGAAGCTTACACATATGACGTGATCGACCTTGATATTGTTGAGCTCTCAGAAACAATTTCAAAAAATAACGACCTTGATACAGATACTGTACTAAGGATGTTTATGTCATCTTCACTTAATAATATCGAATTTAGCCATCTATGGCCCGAAGGACTACACTTTGACTATTTTGGTAAAGCTAAAAAGCAAAACTATGACATATCGCGCTTAGGTCATTTTTTAATAATGAAGATGCCAGTATATGAGTTATTGAAAGAGCGTTTAGCTAGTTTTGGAGAGTTTTTACCCGTTAAAGCTGAAGGCAATAACATGATGTTGTTTAATTTGCTTACCTTCGGACAAGAGCAAAAAGACATGTGTTTGACCAAGTACGAAGATGGCTTTGAAGACGGTTTAGAGTTACTTAACTTTGAGCAAGATGATATACAAAATAAGTTATTATTTAAGTCTAAGCTGGAAGGCGCTCAAAAAGTTTATTGTACTGATGAGTTTAAAAATATCATCCAAAGTAACAAACTTAAAGGCTTAGTGTTTGACGAAGACTTACTAGATCCGTTTGTTTGATTTTATACTTATAAAGTGTATTTATCACTCAAGTATACTTTTTAGGTATATACAAATATCTTGAAATTATACTTTTAAGCTCTACAATTTGACGTAACAACACCCCTCCCGCTACCCTTAAGCTCAGCGCCCTGCGAGGGGTTAATTGTTTATAAAGCATAGTAAAGCTGCTTACATAACCTTTGCCCCATATTCTTAATTTGTATATTATCTCAACTAATGAGAATAATGGATTAGCTGTTTAGTTATCTACTAATATGGTTTGGCAGGGAATAGTATGTCGTTACGCGATCACCAATCTTTCATTACTCCACTTTTAAAATGATATACTTGCAAGCCAAACGCTACACCAATAAAACAGTTGGCCGCCCAGATATACAAGCCTTTGCCGGTGCGCTTGATATGCACCGCGCTAAAAAAGGTGTATTCATCACCACCAGCGGTTTTAGTAAAGACGCTTTTGATTACATTGGTAGAATAGACAAACGCATAGTGCTTATAGATGGTGCGCAACTTACCGAGCTAATGCTTACCCATAACTTAGGCGTTAGTACCAAACGCGTATTTGAAGTAAAAGCGCTTGATAGCGATTATTTTATAGAAGATTAATTAGGCAAAACTAATGACCAATACTGAAGAACAACAATTTCTAACCGATCTTGAAAAAAAACTCTGGAATGCTGCCGACAAACTACGTTCAACTCTTGATGCTGCGCAGTATAAACACGCCGTACTGGGTTTAGTGTTTATTAAATACGTGTCTGATGCTTTTAAAATTCGCCAAGACGAATTAATCTCCGCGTTTAATAATCCTGATAGCGATTACTTTTTAGACCCAGAAGACTTTGGAGGGAAAGAATCAGCTGAGTACCAAGAAGAACTTGCAGTTGAGTTAGAACAGCGTGATTATTATCTTGAAACCAATACATTTTGGGTGCCAACTCAAGCGCGCTGGTCGTTTTTACAAGATAATAATAAAACGGTAATTGGTGGCGCTGAGCTGCCAATTGGTAACGATAAAACCATTAAAATCACTTCGGTCGGTCACTTAATTGATAACGCGCTTGATGCCATTGAAGTTGCCAACCCAAAACTTAAGGGCGTACTTAATAAGCAATACACACGCCTGCAAATAGACCAAGTTAAACTGGCAGAACTTATCGACTTAATCGCGACTATTCCTTTTGTGCATGCGTCATTAAATTCAAAAGATATTCTGGGTCATGTGTATGAATACATGCTTGGCCAATTTGCATTAGCAGAGGGTAAAAAAGGTGGTCAGTTCTACACGCCTAAATCAATTGTAAGCCTCATGGTACAAATGATGGAACCCTTTAAAGGCCGTGTATACGACCCAGCTATGGGCTCGGGTGGGTTCTTCGTACAAAGTGAGCACTTTATAAATGCGCACAAAGGTAAAATTGGCGATGTGTCTATTTACGGCCAAGAATACAACCACACCACATGGCAGTTAGCATCGATGAATATGGCGATTCGTGGTATCGATTTTAACTTTGGTAAAGAGCCAGCTAATACCTATACCAACGATCAACACCCTGATTTGCGTGCCGACTTTGTAATGGCTAACCCGCCATTTAACATGAAAGAGTGGGATGTTGGCGTGAGTGATGATGACCCTCGCTGGGCATATGGCACGCCGCCATCGGGTAATGCCAACTTTGCTTGGTTACAACACATGTTATATCACACAGCGCCCAATGGCAGTGTTGGCTTGTTACTGGCTAATGGCTCAATGTCGTCAAACACCAATAACGAAGGTGCAATCCGCAAAGCCCTCATTGAGCAAGACCTAGTAGAATGCATGGTAGCCTTGCCCGGCCAGCTATTTACGAATACCCAAATCCCTGCCTGTATTTGGTTTTTAACTAAAAACAAAAATGCGCGAGTGAGTGCCTCAGGCCGTCAATTAACCGACCGCCGTGGCAAAGTACTATTTATTGATGCGCGCAACTTAGGCTATATGAAAGACCGTGTATTGCGCGACTTTACTCAAACCGATTTAGACCAAGTAACCGCCACCTTTCACAATTGGCAGCAAGCAAGCGACTATCAAGACACCGCAGGCTTTTGTGCCAGTGTTGATTTTGCAGGCATTACCAAACACGATTTTGTATTAACCCCAGGGCGTTATGTGGGCGCAGAAGCCGCCGAAGACGATGGCGAACTCTTTGCTGATAAAATGGCGCGCTTAACTACTCAGCTTAAAAGCCAATTTGCAGAGTCAGAGCATTTAGAGGCGCAAATAAAACAAAACCTCGAAGGCTTAGGGTATGACATCTAAACAACCTAATATCACAACCGAGGTTACACCTGTGCTATTAGCCAATATTCGTCAAGTAATTGACCAAGCGCAAAGCCAAGTTAAACATGCGGTTAATAGCGCCATGGTGCAAGCTTACTGGCATATTGGCCAGTTAATTGTTGAACAAGAACAACAAGGGCAAAACCGTGCCGAGTACGGGAAATCCCAACTTAAACAGCTCTCAATGCAGTTAACCAAAGAATACGGTAAGGGTTTTTCTAGCCGTAATCTTGCTAATATGCGCAGCTTTTATCTGGCGTTTCCAATTTTGCAGACACTGTCTGCAAAATTGAGTTGGTCGCATTACACTCAACTAATTCGTATTGAAAACCAAGCGGCACGGCTTTGGTATATGCAAGAATCTGCCGAGCAAAATTGGAGCGTGCGCGCACTTGAACGCCAAATGGGCACCTTGTATTACGAGCGCTTATTAGCCAGTAAAAATAAACAGCCCGTTGAGCAAGAAGCCCAGCAAAATACTTTGCTACTGACCGATAAAGCGCAAGACTATTTACGCGACCCCTACATTCTCGACTTTTTAAATTTAGATAGCGGACAATACCTAGAAGCAGACCTAGAGCAAGGCATTATTAATAACTTACAAAAGTTTTTATTAGAGCTAGGTAAAGGCTTTGCCTTTGTGGCGCGCCAACAACGTATTTGCACTGACGATGGTGACTATTTTATAGATTTAGTATTTTACAATTTCCATCTTAAATGCTTTATGCTGATTGATTTAAAACTCAACAAACTCACCCATCAAGATGTGGGACAAATGGACATGTACGTGCGCATGTACGAAGAGCAACAACGCCGCCCTGACGATAATCCCACTATTGGTTTAATTCTCTGTAGCGAGCATAACCACACCGTGGCTAAATACTCCGTGCTGAACGAAAGCAAGCAGTTATTTGCGTCAAAATACCTGACTCAATTACCGAGCGAAGAAGAGCTAAAGCGCGAGCTTGAAAAAGAGCGTGCCCGCGTGCAACAGCAGCTGAGTAACCAGCAAAAGGAGCTTGATGATGAAGAGTAAGTATTTGATGGCAAAATTAATTGGTGTGCCAATGAAGCGTATAAAAAAAAGAGGCATTGGTTTATGAATTGGATAGAAACAACTGTTGGAGAATATTGCCCATTCGTTTATGGAAAAAGTTTACCTAAAACCCAGCGTACCGAAGGTGATATTCCTGTTTTTGGCTCAAATGGCTGCGTGGACTATCACAACAAAAGTTATGTGAATGGCCCTGGTATTATTATTGGTAGAAAAGGCAGTGTTGGTGCAGTCCATTTATCTGTAGAGCCTTTTTGGCCAATAGATACTTCTTTTTATGTAGAAAAGGAAAGTATTGATGAGCTTAAGTTTACTTATTACCTATTAAAGTCATTAGGTTTAAAGGGGATGAATTCTGATAGTGCAGTCCCTGGATTAAACCGCGAAAATGCACATGCATTACCAATCAGAATACCTGAAAAAATACAGGATAGAGAAAAGCTTGGTCAATGGATTTCTGTATATGACTCTAAAATCGAACTCAACCGCCAAACCAACCAAACCTTAGAGCAAATTGCACAGGCAATATTTAAAAGCTGGTTTGTCGATTTTGATCCCGTACGCGCAAAAATAGCTGCTAATACCGCCGGTGAAAATGCGCAGCGTGCTGCTATAGCTGTTATTAGCGGTAAGAACCAAGCAGCGCTTGACCAACTAGAACAACAATACCCAGCGCAATACCAGCAACTACAAGCTACCGCCGACTTATTCCCCGATAACCTCATCGACTCAGGACTAGGCGAAATACCAGATGGGTGGGAGGTTGTTGGTTTCAAGGATATAATTAGAAAATATATCGATAATCGGGGAAAGACGCCGCCAACGGCAGAAAGTGGCATCCCTTTACTTGAGGTCAAACATTTACCTGATGGGTCAATTAAGCCAAGTTTAAATACTTCAAAATACGTTGATATTGAAACATTTAATTCTTGGTTTAGAGCGCACCTTGAAGCTGAAGATATTTTGATCTCTACAGTAGGTACAATTGGTCGTATTTGTATGGTACCTAAAGGTGTCAAAGTTGCAATCGCGCAAAACTTACTTGGAATGCGGTTCCAACGCGAAAAAGTTTCTCCTTATTTTATGTATTACCAAATGGATAGTCTTAGGTTTAGACATGATATTGATGCACGATTAGTTGTAACTGTCCAAGCCAGCATAAAAAGAAAAGATTTAGAGACAATTGATTTACTAGCACCACCAGTCGCTTTACAAAATGAGTTTGAAAAACTAATTCTTCCCTTCATTGAAATACTGCAAAGTAATCAGTCAATAGAGTTAGCTAGCACAAGAGATGCTCTTCTCCCGAAACTGCTTTCAGGCGAACTTAGTATAGACACCAGCGAAACGGAATTTTAAATGGCGATTGAAAAAATAAAGCAAAGTGCTGACTTAATTGAAAAAGTCGAGCAGTATTTACAAAATGGTTTGAACTCAAATTCCTTGTTTAATGACGCATTAGATGAGGGGGATTTACTAAGCATTCGTAGCATAAAAGATACTGAACATACCCACCAATACAAAGCCAGTGAGGTGTTGTATTGGGTTGATCGCAACGCCTATTTAGATGAGTTTGATAATTGGAATGGCGAGCAATTGCGAGATAAACACCGAGAGGCGATTGAGTATGTTGATGCGACTCAACAAGACTCAGTTGTGTCAGACTTGATTGCCCTAATTAAAAAAAAGAAAGTGGCGCCTTTTGTTGGTGCTGGGGTTTCAGCTGCTGCAGGCTACCCAAGTTGGGATACGGTACTTAAAGAGCTGGGTAAAAAGCTGACTAATGTTGATAATTTACAAGTTGAAGAACTCTTAGCTAACGAGCGCTATTTAGAATTAGCACAGCTATTAGCAGATGCATCATCTTCGCAACTCAATAATCATATTCGTACCACGTTTAGAATTAAATCGACGATTGAACAAGATAAAACTCTTGTGCCAGACGTGATTAAATTACTGCCGCGCTTGTGTGCAGGCGCTATGGTTACCACTAATTTTGATACTTTAATTGAGAGTTGGTTTAAAGCGCATAAAACGGCCTCTGAATTTGATGGAATTTTATGTGGTTTACAAGAGAATCATAATTTTGTTACTAAACTACTCAAGGGTGAGCGTTGTTTATTAAAGCTCCATGGTGACGCTACACAGCCGGAATCTTATATTTTCACTCAAACACAATATGAGCAAGGTTATGGAAGTGGTGGTATTGATTATCGTAAGCAACTCCCTAAAGCACTGCGCCAAATATATATCAGTCATTCATTATTGTTTTTAGGTTGTTCATTACAGCAAGATAAAACCATGGAGCTGTTTGAACAGGTGCGCAACGATGGTGAGTTTGTCATTCCTGAGCATTTTGCTCTATTGGCATTACCTGTTAAACCTATTGAGCAGCCACCAACAGTAGCTGAAAATAGTGGACAGGTTGTTCCTGCCTTTGAAGCGGATGATGATAAGCGCCAAGAAATGGAAGATAGATTGTTTGAATTAGGTATTCGACCTATTTGGTATCCAGCAACAGATAACCATAAAATGTTAATTCAACTGATTGAGCTGATGGTCGATGTCGCCGATGGTCGCTTAATGCTAAGGGGATAAAATGATCACGGAAGACCAACTAGAACAACTTTGTCTTAACTGGTTTCAAGGCATCGGCTATCAATATATTTGTGGTTATGATATTGCCCCTAATGAACCTGCTGCTGAGCGCAGTGATTATCGCCAAGTGATATTGCATGGGCGTTTATTAGCACAGCTTAAAGTAATTAATCCGCATATTCCATTGGCGACCCTTGAAGAAGTCGCGTTGAACTTAGGGAAAGCCGAAACCCCGATACTGATTAAAAATAATAAAGGCTTTCATCAAGCGCTATTGCAAGGTGTAAAAGTAGAATACAAAGTTAATGACGAAAGTAAAACTGACAATACCAGAACAGGCTACGTTCAGCTGGTGGATTTTAACGATGTAAATAAAAACCAGTTTTTAGTGGTGAATCAGTTCACTTTAACGGGCACTAAAGGCAATCGCCGCCCAGATGTGATGGTGTTTATTAACGGCTTACCGTTGGCGCTATTGGAGCTGAAAAACCCCATTGATAATAACGCTGACATTTGGCAGGCGTTTCAACAAATTCAAACCTATAAAGATGAGCTACCTGATTTATTTATTTTTAACGAGGCGCTTGTTGTTAGTGATGGCTTAACTGCAAGAGTGGGCTCGCTAACGGCTAATAAAGAGCGCTTTGTACCGTGGCGCACTGTAAATAGTGAAGATGACAAGCCGCTATTTGAATATCAGTTAGAAACCTTAGTAAAAGGTTTTTTTCAGCCTGCGCTGTTTTTAGATTATTTGCGCCACTTTATTCTGTTTGAAGAGGATGATGGTAAAACCATTAAAAAAATCGCGGGCTATCATCAATTTCACGCCGTGCGCGCTGCAGTAAAGGCAACATTAATTGCTGAAGCGAAGGCGCAGCTTGCAGAGCCTCGCGCTAATTATGTTGATAAAGTGCAGGCAGGCTCCGGCAAAGCAGGGGTTGTGTGGCACACCCAAGGTTCGGGTAAATCGATTTCGATGTTGTGCTATGCGGGTAAGCTGATGGCACAACCGCAAATGAATAACCCAACCATAGTGGTGGTAACGGATCGCAATGATTTAGACGGCCAGCTTTATAATACCTTTTGTATGGCAGCGGATACGTTAAAACAAACGCCAGTGCAAGCAGGGGATAGGGACGAGCTGCGTGATATTTTAACTGCTCGCCAAGCGGGTGGCATTATATTTACCACTATTCAAAAGTTTGCCCTGTTAGCTGATGAGAAAAGCCATCCTAAATTGAGTGAACGCCACAATATTGTGGTGATTTCAGATGAAGCTCATCGCAGCCAATATGGCGATAAAGCCAAGTTAAACAGTAAAACAGGCGAATATACTTTTGGCTATTCTAAGCACTTACGCGATGCGCTGCCACAAGCGACGTTTATTGGCTTTACTGGTACACCTATTGACGCTGCCGATAAAGATACACGCGCCGTATTTGGTGATTATGTGTCGGTTTATGATATTCAAGATGCGGTAGATGATGGTGCTACGGTGCCTATTTATTATGAATCACGCCTTGCCAAGCTGGATATCAACCAAGCAGATATAGAAAGCTTAAATGATGACGTAGATGAAGTGATTGAGGACGAAGAGGATATTTCGAGCCGAGAAAACACTAAATCAAAATGGGCAGCGCTTGAAAAACTAGTAGGCAGTGAGCCCAGAGTTAATTTAGTTGCAAAAGATTTAGTGGCGCACTTTAGTGAGCGTACCAATACTATGCAGGGCAAAGGCATGATAGTGGCAATGAGCCGCGAAATTTGTGCTGATTTATACAATGCCATAATCGCTATTAAACCCGACTGGCACGATGATGACCCCGCCAAAGGCGCAATTAAAATTGTTATGACTGGCTCAGCGTCAGACAAAGCGAAGCTACAGCCACACATTTACAATAAAGAAACTAAAAAGCTGTTTGAAAAACGCTTTAAAGATGTAAATGACCCGCTGCAATTGGTAATAGTGCGCGATATGTGGTTAACGGGCTTTGATGCGCCAAATTGCCACACTATGTACATCGACAAACCCATGAAAGGCCATAATTTAATGCAGGCCATTGCCCGCGTTAATCGGGTATTTAAAGACAAGCCCGGTGGTTTAGTGGTCGATTACATTGGAATTGCCAATGAATTAAAAGCTGCGCTGCACACTTACACTAATTCAAACGGTCGTGGCCAGCCCACTCATGATGCTCACGAAGCGTTTGCGGTATTACTTGAAAAAATGGATATTGTGCGTGGCATGCTACATGGCTGTGATTACAGTGACTATGAAACTCACGCACTGCAATTATTGCCTAAAGTGATGAATCATATTTTAAGCTTACCTAACTCGGGCGATGGTAAGCTTGACGGTAAAAAACGCTTTTTAGATGTGATGGCAGCGCTTAGTAAGGCGTACACTTTATGCGGCACGCTAGATGAAGTGGCTCCCCTTAAAACTGAAATTGCTTTTTTTGCCGCAGTAAAAAGCGCATTGGGCAAATTTACCACCGTAGATAAACGCCGCACCGATGAGGATAAAAACACCGCCCTTAAACACATCATCGACAATGCGCTTATTGCTGAAGGTGTTGACGATATTTTTAAGCTGGTGGGCTTAGATAAACCTAATATTGGTTTGTTATCGCCTGAGTTTATGGAAGACGTGGCGAACATGAAAGAAAAAAACCTCGCCGTTGACTTACTCGAGAGACTATTACGTGACGAAATAAAAGCGCGAATGAAAACAGATGTAGTATCAGAGAAAAAATACTCTGACCGTATTCTAGAAACGCTGCGTAAATACCATAACCGCGCTATTGAAACAGCTCAGGTGATTGAAGAGTTAATCAAAATGGCCAAAGACATGGCCGCCGATGCTGAAATGGCTGAAAATTCAGGATTAAATACCGATGAAATAGCTTTTTATCGTGCGCTGATTCAAAACGAATCCGCAGTACGCGAACTTGGTGATGACTCGCTGCGCAGTTTAGCAAAAGAAGTGACCGAAAAGCTGCGTAAGTCGACCACGGTTGATTGGCAGGTACGCGATAGCGTGCGCGCAAAGCTGCGCAACTTAGTGCGCAGAGCATTACGTAAGTTTAAGTACCCGCCAGATAAGGCAGATGAGGCAATAGAGCTGTGTTTAAAGCAAGCTGAAGCGCTAAGTAATAGCTGGACACAAGACTAATGCATTTTAATTATGTAAATCAGCATGTAGTGTGATTAGGTCCGGACCTAAACCGTGAAGGTCCGGAGTTAAGCTCCAAGGTCCGGACCTTTGAGTAAATATTCTGACTCAGACTTCGCTGATGTACTCGAAACTAAACCCAGCTTATTGCAGCGCAAAAAAGTACTGCCCATCATTACTGATAAATTTAAATGCTTTGTAGATACGTTTATGACAGGGTTTTAAAGGGCTGTAGTCGTGTTTTTTGTAAACCGTCAACGGTTGACGGCTTGTTAAGAATGTATAAGTGAGGACGCTGACAGCTCGCTATGCACTTAGTGATAACTTTGCTGATGTACTCGAAATCAACCTCAGCCTTTTACAGCGCAGAAAATACCGTCAGTAATAACGGGTAAATTTAAACACTTTGTTGATACATTTATAGTAGGTATATAAAGGGCTGTGGCCGTGTTTGGTATAAACCGTCAACAGTTGACGGCTTGTTAATAACGTATAAGAGAGGACATTGCACTCATGGATTCCGAACGTATTTGGAGTGAGTTTACAAAGGCTCATTTAGATGATGAGCATGCGCGCCTTAGAAGAGGTTCAAGGTTCAAACTAGCTAAACCATGGATTAAGGGGGTCTCTTCTCCAGCGATGCCAACTAGAATGCTTTCAAAAGTAGTTGTTTATGATAGTTGGTTAAATAATTTTAATATGGATTTAGCTAATCAGATCGTCGATAAATATTCGTCACTTACTCTACGAGAGCTGGTAGAAAAGATGTTAAAAAAAATGGATGATAATCATACAAGTTATCCATATTTATGGTGGGTTTGGCCTAAGTCAAAAAAAATGCGTGTGATACATGAAGATGCTAACGGAATAACATTTGTTAAGCTTGATAATAAATGGCAGATGGTTTTTTCTTCACAAGTTGTAGGCGTGTTAGTTGGCGCACAGGGAGTGGAAGGGTATGAGTCATTACCGAGAAACTCATATTTTATTTCTTGGGAAAATGAAGAAATAGCCCTTAAACACTCTATATGAGTTATTTGCCTTAATTTAGGTGAATAAGCTTTAACTTGAACTGCCATATTCGATAATAAGGTTCAATTAAATATGACAGCTGTATACCTTCTAAAAGCTGTCCCTAGTAGCTATAGTTACAATAATTATTAGGCTCTGAGGTGTTAGTCCATGAGTAAAGATCACAATGCAAATGGTATATTAAAGTCGGTTAAAGTAATCGATGCGATTGATGATGAAATACCTTTTTCATCAGTAATTGAAGAAGACGACGAGTTGATTGAGCTGATTCGAGAGCGAGAGCATCAAAAAGAAATCGAAATTGACATAGATGATTTGTAAAGAATTAACTTAACCCTTTATTTCTTGCTCATTGCTAAGCTATTCGTTAAGACTGTAAGATTAAATATGAGTAGTACAAGTTAATTTATTTAGTAAGTTTGAGCTATAAAGTATAACTAGCCGTCAGTTTAGTGTTTTAATCTGTCAATAAGGTTAATGACTATGCTTGCTGTCTATTTCTATTATTTAGGTTGTACTTATGAGTGGCGTAAGCACTCACATGCTGCTCTATAATTGCAAGTGCTTCTTCATCGTCCATGTTATTAGCCGGTGCTCCTTCTAAGTATGGTAAATTATTGGCTTTATGTAGTGGCTTATTAAGCCACTTCCAAGCTCTAGGTAAGCTTTTTTCAACTTGAGGATCAGTTAGAGTATCAAGTATTCTCCCTACTTTTTTAGGGTATTTGAACCATCCAATAGGTTTAAGAGCAGTTTTGCTCCCTACAACTCGACAAGGCAATTGTGATGCAGCCAGCTCTTCTTCAAAGATATATTTAATTGTCCAGTCAGCCAGTGCGCTTAGACTTTTATTAGCTTGTCTAAACTCATCATTATCAGATTTTCTAGGGATTATTAAGCCAATTTTGATAGGTGATCTTACTTTTAATGTATTGTGGTATTTAATTTTTTCTAGTGCTGGAACAATGTCTGTGTCATTAGTTACGAAAACAACTTGCTCTATAGATAAGTCAGTAATTGCATCATAGACGGCTTCGAGCGCTACATTTACATCACTTTGCTTTTCCTCCATTTTCCATATTTTTACACGTTCAGACTCGCTAGGTTCTTTTTCTTTACCTAGGTTATCCTTTTCAACTATAGGAAATTTGGTCTTATCGATGGCATAGCTACCTTTGATGGTTTTTAACTTAGAACCACAATAATTGTGTAAGGCAAGATGGTAAGAACGCTGATCGTTAAGTGAGCTTTTATCAGATGCAGCCCTTTGGGATATTTCTGCGGTAAAAAATTTTACAGCTAGATCATCCAAAACAGACGCACTTACTCCGCAACGCTTTAAAAGCCGTTCAGACAAAGAAACAGGGTTTAACCATTTAAAAGGACTACCCTTAAGGCAGCCAAAATAAAGATTGTATCCGTCAATATAAATTCTTGTGTTCACGTTTTAGTAGCCCAGAAATGAAAAAACCGACGCTAAGGTCGGTTTGATCGCCCAACTCCAGAGGTCTGTATATCGCCTGCGTGGAAGAAGGGTAAGTTGTTGACTGGATACTACAACAAGAGATAATAACAATCAATGATTATGTAAAGTTAATTTTAGTACAGTAATCACTATATTTCTACTAACCAAAAGCTAGTTATATAACTGATGTATTAGTACACAACTTACTTGTTAGTCATTGAAAATTAGTTATTATCTTACCCTCAAAAGTCACCCGTCAACCGTTGACGGGTTACTACCAATTAAACTTAAAGCCCTTATTAATAAGTAAGAATTGCTTTCTTGCTTCACTCATATGCTGGTGGAAGTACGGTGCTTTTACTATCTTCGTGTGGATATGAAAATGGAGATGTTGACTATCAGTATCTTTGTAATATGCATCAAGTGCCGATTGGATAATGATAAAGCTATCCACGCCATAGTACTCAAGAACCCGATATTTAAAGCATTCTAATGCAACTCTGTGTTGCGCTATTAATGCGTTTAACTCGCTTCTATCTGTATTGTTTAGTTTAACCATATCGAACAACTGGAGGTATGCATCGATAGAGTATTCATTTAACTCTGGATCATAGCCTTGTATGACGTTCCAACCAGCTCCATTTTTGATAGGGTTAGTTCGTACGGCAAGTTTGCCTTCAGTTGTTTTTGCACCAGTAGAGCGACCACCATGCAATTTACATCGACCATTACGCTTGTTGCCCAAGCGTTTACAGGGACTACCTGAACGTGTTTTAGCGCCGCACTTGGGTAAACTGTTTAAATCAAACTTACTCATTTTTGCCTTTTTATGATCGATCATATTCGGTTAACCTTCGGTTCAAGGGGTTTGTTTTTTGAAAATTTATTTTCTTCAAAGTTTCTAAAAATTAAAGTTTTATGTGTTTATCACCATGGCGGGGGTATATAAATCAATTGTTTATATGGTTTTGGTGCCATTAAAAGCGATCACTTTATGAAGTTTTTTGCTGTAAATTCACATAGGGTGATCGATCACCTTGCATGTATATACTTCGGTGCATAGAGTGCTGAACGGATAAGTGATCGCTACTAGCTTGATTAAGGTGATCGCTGCACATTAATAAGTGATGAAGTTTAGGTCGTTTTAACTGTGTACTACTTATATCTGAGCACCTGTTTTGTAAATAGATACCATCAGTCTTTAAGCTATTTGGCTTTATTTGAATCACTTTTTTATTTTGCTGATATGTAATAGCAGGGTTCACGAACAAGGTATCGTTAAAGCGCTTACTATCGTGCACAGTGGAGTATTCAAGCTTATTAAATAAATAACTATGAGCCTTAATGTCAGTTTCTTTTGTAGCGAGCTTAGTTAGATAACTTAAACGGTAAAGGGCAGGCTCTATACTGAGCTTATTACCCCTTTGCATTAGATAGTATGGATGTTTAACGAATGAAGCCGAGCCTAATCCTTCAGACTCCCAAGCATGCTTTAATTGGTGGGTGAGCTTGCTACTATGCTTTATTTTGTGGCCACTCAATAACACAGCTAAATGATAATGATGATTTGAAGATGTATTTCTTTCTCTAGTGCATATATAGCTTACTTTGCAGTTGTATTGCTTTGTAAGTACTGATAGCTGCTTTTTAATAAATTTTAAGAACATCTGATTGTTAGTAGAGTAGGATTGAGTACTTAACTCTATTCTTGCCACTAAAACTTTAGAATAATGGGAAAGCATACATTCACAGTGCTGAAAGACTTTAGTTAATGCTTTTAAATTTTGCCCTTTAGTTTTTGGCTTAAATACTCGGTAGCTATGATTCTTGTATATGAACTCTAACGAGTTAGTTGCTGTTATTTTAAAAGTCATTGTCATATCTATTTGGTTTAGTTATTAATAGGTATCTTTCTTATATTATTTAATATCCGCTGCGAGGAGATAAGCGCTCTATCAGTAAAAGCTCTTTAAATATAATAAGTAAGATGTATTTATTGATTGTGGCTAAGCGTATTTTTACTGATCAATTTGCTTCAAAGTGCGTCATCAGGAGGCAAAAAAAAGCAGGTTATTTACCTGCTTTTGGGGTTCTTATTAGCTAGCCAACTCTTATAATCTTGAAAGTGCCACATAGATCGCCCGTTAATTACATGAGCTGGTGGGGGGAAGTGGCCTGCCTTTACCCATCTTCCAAGTGTTGACCTGCTGATGTTAAGAAGCTTTTGTAATTCAGGCTTCTTTATCATCCGAGCATCGTCAATATACATAGCAAGATCTGGTAGGGTGTTATTGTTCATAAAGTGGAGCTCATGTTTATAACTTCACGAGATTGAACAAACTCTTGAAGCTCGCTTAAAAGCCAGCAAACTCTGTCGCTATCGGCATGCAATTTACGACGTTTAGGAAATAAGCCCTTTTTCTCTAGATTCCATGCACTTGTCCGTGAAACTGATGTGATTTTTACACGCTCAGCTTCTCTTACTAGACGGTCAGTAAATTGCGTTGTTGGTTTAATTAGTTTGTTCATATATGTATTCTCCGGTTCATCGTTGTTGATGGGAGAATTTTGATGGAATATTGATTTGATAAAACCCTATGTGCTAAGCATAGGGCTTTTTTTTTGATGTTAGTTATTGAAATTTATAATTAAATTGTTTTTAATTTTTTCTTTATTTTCGTTGGTTTATACTCTGACTTAAGAACTTCCACCAGCTTATTTACTGATGGCTGCCGTAATGAAGAGCTTTTTTGTATATGTTTTATTTGACGCTTTACAAATTGCTCTTTAATTTCATTGTTACTAAAAGTGCTGAAACACTCTAATGCTTTGTTAGTGAGGTTAAATTGATAAAGTAATTGAAAGATTGCAGCCGTCGCATTGTCCTTACTGAATTTGCCTATACTATTATTTTCATAAAGAAATGAGGCCATTTCCTTAATTATATCTCTTAAAGGAGTAATTTTTTCCGTTTTAGTTTTACCACCTTTTTGAGGATCAAGGACATTCTTTTGAAACCCCTTATTAGCATGTCTTTCCAAGTTAACTCTCATATCATGGGCGCCAGTATGGTAACCAATAAGAAGAGCACTGGTTAATGCATCACTAAATTGCTTTTCTTTTGAGGTATAGGATGCCGTCAGTGTTTTCGCCATAATTTTTAGTTCGTTATCTACCTCTTTAAGCATAGATTGCTCATTGTCGGGAAATAACTCTTTATTAACCTTTAGCTTTTTAACTCTATGACCTAATAGATTAAGGAGTTCAATACCAGAGAAGAAAGACTCTAATGCCGTTTTCAATTTATTATCTTGTTTTAGAGTATCGCTGTTTAATCTATCAAGCAGCATTTCAGGTAATACCATCTTCTTAAGGTTTTCAAATTGTTGCTTAGCTTCATTACTTGTTACACCAGTAATAGATATTATTTTTGATTTAGCCATTTTGGATTTCTTAACTATTTTTTTGTTAACGGGATTACAAGTTCAGCTAGTGCTGTTAGTGCTTTTTGGCGCTCGTCGAAGTAGTCATATCGGTTATAAACCCCTTCTACACCTTTAATTTTGTGATTTAAGCAGCGCTCAGCTATATTGTCTGGAACACCCAGCTGAGCAAGTAGACTACGGCATGAGCGTCTTAGGTCGTGAATTACAAAGTATTCAATACCTTTATTACCTAAGATGTTTGGGTATGGTTTTTTATTGCCATCGACTTTTTTACCAAATATTTTAGCCAAAGCATGGTTGAGGGTATCATCGGAGATATAAGCTCTTCTTTTACTTGCTCGCCTCGAAGGGAATAAATAATCAGATCCGCAAGAGCGTACTTTTAGCTCTTCAAATAATGGTAGTAATGCAGATGCTATAGGTATTTTTATAGCTACATTTGTCTTACTTCTTGATTCTGGTAAAGACCAACTATTTTTTGAGAAATCAAACTCACTCCATTTTGCAGCGATGAGCTCACCTTTTCTAACTCCTAAAGTAAGAAGTAAGATAGATGCTATGTAATTATCTCTTGTAAAAATATGGCTATTCGCTTCAAAAGAACTAAATATAATTTTTATCTCTTCAGTACTTAGTATTCGGCTGCGACTGTTACCCGCACCACCAGCATCTATTGCATCGAAAGCAGCCGCAGGGTTTTTATCTGTACAATCTAATTTGGTAGCATGTTTAAATAGCTGTTTACATAGAAGCAAAACCTTATTGGGAATGGATGGGCGCCCGCTATCCATAATTTTGTTGATTAAATCCTGTATATGCTTTGCTTTTACATCTTCTACCCTCAATCGTCCTATTTCGGGTTTAACTTCGTTAGTAAAATATCTTAAGGGGTAATCAGCGTATTTAAGTTTTCTTCTTGGGCCTTCATACCAATTATCAAATAGGTCCGAGACAGTAATAATAGTTTTATTACTACTTTCAATACGTTTTTGTAAAGGGTCTTTTCCTTGCTTTACCATTTGTAGAACATTATTGGCGAGCAGTTTTGCATCCGCTAATGACAGCTCAGGAAAGCGGCCTTCGGTTAGCGTCATAAATGATCGCTTTTTATTTATTGTGTATCTAACTTCCCATGCTCCACCAGTCCTTTCTTTATTGGGCTTTACATATAGTCCTGTAACAACACGTACTCTTACAGATTTTGTATTCTTAATGGCTGACTTTAACTCTTTTTGGTTCATTAAATTACCGGAAAGTGGTTACTAGAAGTTTGATTAAGTGGTTACCAAAATGTTTTGGTAACCGTTTTGGTAACCACTTGGATGCAAACAATAAGAAACTATTATGAACCATAGAAAACAAAAAACCTAGCAAAAGCTAGGTTTATTAAGGGGTTGTGAACACTTAAGAACAGCTGGAAATACTATTCTATATTCTGGATCTGCTCACGCATTTGCTCAATCAGTACTTTTAGCTCAACTGCAGCATTGGTGATGTCGCTGTTGATTGATTTAGAAGCTAGGGTATTTGCTTCACGGTTAAACTCTTGCATCATAAAATCTAAACGACGACCACAAGCGCCACCTTTACTCAAAATTTTGTGTGTTTCTTTAACGTGCGACTTTAAACGATCTAGCTCTTCTGCTACATCCTGCTTTTGTGCAAGGTAAATCAGCTCTTGTTCAAGGCGTGACTCATCAATATTTGTTGTTAAATCTTCAAGCTTTTGTACTAACTTTTCACGTTGCCATTTAGTAATTTCTGGCATGTGTGCTTCAACGATATTAACTTGTTCTAAAATGGCGGTTAATCGTGTAGCTATCATTTCTTCAAGGTTTTCACCTTCATCACCACGTGCAGATTTAAAGTCTTCAATTACTTGGTCAAGGCCAGTAATGAGTGCCGTATTTACACTATCCATATCAATTTCTTGCGCTTCCATAACCCCAGGCCAACGTAAAATATCCACAGGGTTAATGTCACCACTGCTTTGTTGTTGTACCCACTTAGCACTATTAATTAACTGCTCCGCCAGCGACTGATTAATTGATAATTCACCAACATGTGCTGGATTTGCGACAAATTTTAAGAAGACTTCTACCTTACCACGCTGTAAGTGCTTACGCAGACGCTCGCGAATAACGGGCTCCATGCCACGAAATTGCTCTGGTGCACGAATAAATGTTTCAAGGTAACGTTGGTTCACTGAACGAACTTCCCACGTGCCAGTGCCCCATTCGCCTTTAATTTCGCGACGCGCATAAGCTGTCATACTGTGGATCATGGATGATTTCCTACATTTTTAAATACAATAGTGTAATGATTATACCGTAACACTGCTTAAGCTCTAAAGAAAATTTAACCTACTGAGTGTTTTTTAAACACACTTTAATCTAAATCAACATGGCATCTGTATTCACATCCACATATAATGTGGCAAATTCAGAATTAAGGGGATCGTCAATGCGTCCAAGCGAAAGAACACCTAATCAAATTAGACCGGTTACGTTTACACGTAACTATACTTTGCATGCTGAAGGCTCAGTATTAGTAGAGTTTGGTAACACTAAGGTACTTTGTACCGCGACTGTTGAAGCTGGCGTGCCACGCTTTATGAAAGGCCAAGGTAAAGGTTGGGTAAACGCAGAATATGGCATGTTACCGCGCGCAACACACACACGTAACAGTCGTGAGGCAACGCGAGGTAAACAAGGCGGTCGTACAATGGAAATACAGCGTCTGATTGCTCGCTCTTTACGTGCAGCAATAGATCTAAAAGCACTCGGTGAAAACACAATTACTATTGATTGTGATGTAATTCAAGCTGATGGTGGTACACGTACAGCATCAATTAGTGGTGCATGTGTCGCACTCGTTGATGCACTTACTTACATGCGTGCAAAAGGGATGATTAATTCAAATCCACTTAAGCATATGATCGCGGCTATTTCAGTTGGTATATATAAAGGCCAAGCGATTAGCGATTTAGAATACCTTGAAGACTCTGACGCTGAAACCGACATGAATGTAATTTTAACTGAAACAGGTAAAATTATTGAAGTACAAGGGACTGCTGAAGGCGAGCCTTTCTCGTTTGACGAACTTGATGAGCTACTTACACTCGCTAAGCACTCAATTCGTGAAATTATAGATGTACAAAAACAAGCACTAGCATAAATAGGTAATCAGCGATGAAAGAATATCAAAAAGAGTTTATTGAATTTGCTTTAGAAAAGCAGGTATTAAAGTTTGGTGAATTTACCTTAAAATCTGGCCGTACAAGTCCATACTTTTTTAATGCAGGTTTGTTTAATACCGGTCGTGACCTTGCTCGCTTAGGTCGCTTTTATGCAGCGGCACTTGAAGATGCAGCAATTGAATATGATGTACTATTTGGTCCCGCTTATAAAGGTATTCCAATTGCAACAACTACCGCAGTTGCGTTAGCTGATCATTACAACAAAGATGTGCCTTACTGCTTTAACCGTAAAGAGAAAAAAGCACACGGTGAAGGTGGCAGCTTAGTAGGTTCGGATCTTAAAGGTAAGATAATGCTAGTTGATGATGTGATCACTGCAGGTACTGCAATTCGCGAATCTATGGAAATTATTGCTGAAAATGGCGCAGATTTAAGTGGTGTTTTAATCGCACTTGATCGCCAAGAAAAAGGTAAAGCTGAGCTTTCAGCTATACAAGAGGTAGAGCGTGACTTTAATACTCAAGTAACTTCTATTGTTAAATTGGCTGATCTAATCAGTTACCTTGAAAATCAAGGAACCATGGATGAGCATTTAGCGGCAGTAAAAGCATACCGAGATCAATACGGTGTAGCATAAGTAAGAGCCTCGCAAAAGCGGGGCTTTATTTTGTTTAAAATTTAGCAGAACTCGCACGAATAGTTAAAGCGAGTAAATTCTCATAGTCGAGTGATTAAATCCAACTATAGCCATAAAAGCATTAGCAGATCGTATAAGTACAGAGATTAATGTTCCATCGGATCAAGCTAAAGATATAAGATCTGCAGCGGTTACTCTCCTATTGGTGATCATGATGATCATTCTTTCACACATTTAAGGGCTACCTCACAGTTAAACGCTTAAATACCGCGTTTATTGTTAATAAATTGATAGTTATGTTGTGTTTTTAGTATCTATCGTTCAAATATCCAGCGAACAGTCATTTATTTCAAGTTTTCTTCAAAAAAGGGTTGATCTGTTTTCGGATCTCCCTATAATGCGACCCCACTGAGACGGCAGAGCGCAACGCATAGCGAGGCACGAGCTACT
>NZ_AUTH01000075.1:0-148218 GCF_000497975.1 Pseudoalteromonas sp. TB41
CGAATCGTACCCCAAACCGACACAGGTGGTCAGGTAGAGAATACTAAGGCGCTTGAGAGAACTCGGGTGAAGGAACTAGGCAAAATCGTACCGTAACTTCGGGAGAAGGTACGCTCCGATTGGTGATGGGACTTGCTCCCTAAGCTGATTGGAGCCGCAGTGACCAGGTGGCTGGGACTGTTTATTAAAAACACAGCACTGTGCAAAATCGCAAGATGACGTATACGGTGTGACACCTGCCCGGTGCCGGAAGGTTAATTGATGGGGTTATCTTCGGAGAAGCTCTTGATCGAAGCCCCGGTAAACGGCGGCCGTAACTATAACGGTCCTAAGGTAGCGAAATTCCTTGTCGGGTAAGTTCCGACCTGCACGAATGGTGTAACCATGGCCACGCTGTCTCCACCCGAGACTCAGTGAAATTGAAATCGCAGTGAAGATGCTGTGTACCCGCGGCTAGACGGAAAGACCCCGTGAACCTTTACTACAGCTTGGCACTGAACATTGAACCTACATGTGTAGGATAGGTGGGAGACTTAGAAGCAGAGACGCTAGTTTTTGTGGAGTCGTCCTTGAAATACCACCCTTGTAGTTTTGATGTTCTAACGTTGGCCCCTGAATCGGGGTTACGGACAGTGCCTGGTGGGTAGTTTGACTGGGGCGGTCTCCTCCCAAAGAGTAACGGAGGAGCACGAAGGTTGGCTAAGTACGGTCGGACATCGTACGGTTAGTGTAATGGTAGAAGCCAGCTTAACTGCGAGACAGACACGTCGAGCAGGTACGAAAGTAGGTCATAGTGATCCGGTGGTTCTGAATGGAAGGGCCATCGCTCAACGGATAAAAGGTACTCCGGGGATAACAGGCTGATACCGCCCAAGAGTTCATATCGACGGCGGTGTTTGGCACCTCGATGTCGGCTCATCACATCCTGGGGCTGAAGTCGGTCCCAAGGGTATGGCTGTTCGCCATTTAAAGTGGTACGCGAGCTGGGTTTAGAACGTCGTGAGACAGTTCGGTCCCTATCTGCCGTGGGCGTTTGAGAATTGAGAGGGGTTGCTCCTAGTACGAGAGGACCGGAGTGAACGAACCGCTGGTGTTCGGGTTGTCATGCCAATGGCATTGCCCGGTAGCTACGTTCGGAACTGATAAGCGCTGAAAGCATCTAAGCGCGAAGCAGGCCTCGAGATGAGTTCTCACTAGACTTTTAAAGTCTCTGAAGGGCCGTTGAAGACTACAACGTTGATAGGCAAGATGTGGAAGTGGTGTGAGCCATTAAGCTAACTTGTACTAATTACCCGTGAGGCTTAACCATACAACGCCAAACGCGTTTTATGTGATAGTGAAACAAGCTAAGAAGTTAATAGACTAAAGTAGATACTTAAAGACTTTATTATCAGAATTCCAAATTTTAGTAAGCTCGATTAAATCGAACTTACACCAAATTTGCTTGGTGACAATAGCGTTTTGGACCCACCTGACCCCATGCCGAACTCAGTAGTGAAACGAAACAGCGCCGATGATAGTGTAGCATTTGCTATGTGAAAGTAGGACATTACCAGGCTCCAAATTTAGTCGAAAGACTTTAAATTTAAAAATAAATAATAAGAAAATTGAAAAGAATTTTCTTGGTGACAATAGCGTTTTGGACCCACCTGACCCCATGCCGAACTCAGTAGTGAAACGAAACAGCGCCGATGATAGTGTAGCATTTGCTATGTGAAAGTAGGACATTACCAGGATTCAAATAAGAGAAACCCGTTACAGCGATGTGACGGGTTTTTTGCTGTCTGGGATTTAATAAATAGCCAAGAGCTCATGCCGAACTCAGTGGTTGCCGTTCTCGTACATCCTTTGCTCCACGGCATTCGTATTCCTAAACAGCTCGAAGGCGAGCCCCGCACAAGGCCGCCCCGACACAATGATAGTGTCGCATTTGCTATGTGACTTTCTACTGCTGTGGGCACCATGACATTACCAGGATCCAAATAAGAGAAACCCGTTACAGCGATGTGACGGGTTTTTTGCTGTCTGGGATTTAATAAATAGCCAAGAGCCCATGCCGAACTCAGTGGTGGCCTTTCTCTTACATCCTGTGCTTCACGGCATTCGTATTCCTAAACAGCTCGAAGGCGAGCCCCGCACAAGGCTGCCCCGACACAATGATAGTGTCGCATTTGCTATGTGACTTTCTACCGCTGTGGGCACCATGACATTACCAGGATCCAATTAAAGAAACCCGTTACAGCAATGTAACGGGTTTTTTGTTGTCTGAGATAAAGAAAAACATCAAGCCAAGACTGTATATGGAACTTAGTAGTGGCCGCTCTTGCATATCTTGTGCTCCATGGCATTCGTATTCCTATACATCAAACAAAACAGCTTGGATCTAAACAAAAAAGTGGGATGTTCTATTGTATTGTCGCTATAAATTAGCGCACTGGCTCCAAATAACAGAACCACGTTACAGCAAAATGCTGGTTTTTTATTGTTTTAAATTTGAAGATGAATTACGCAATATCTTAAAAAAAGAGACTGCCCGCTAATCTCATCATGTATATGCTTCCTATCAGATTACTAATAACTTATAGACTTAACATTCTCATGCAGTTATAGATCCTACGTGTTAAAATTTGATTTTAACTTTGCATATTATTGAGGTGTCTATTGCCAACCAGTGATTATCAACGAGTGCTAAATGAGATAACTCAAGAGGTTAAACCTTTATTGAGCCAAGGTAAGGTTGCTGATTATATCCCTGCTCTTGCTGAAGTTGATCTTGAGCAGTTTTCTATTGCCATTTACACCACTGAGGGAGAGATATTTTGCGCGGGTAATTGTGAACAGCGTTTTACTATTCAATCTGTTTCTAAAGTAATGACTCTGACATTAGCGCTGCAACGTTATGGCGATGAACTATGGAGTAGAGTGGGTAAAGAGCCCTCAGGAACAGCATTTAATTCACTGACCCAGCTTGAGTTTGAAAAAGGCATACCCCGTAACCCATTTATTAATGCGGGTGCCATAGTTACCTGTGATGCTTTATATAGTCGTTTATCAGCACCCATGCACTCTATGCTGGAAACATTTCGCGATTTATCTGGTAATCGAAGTATCGTAATAGATAAACAAGTGGCTAATTCAGAGTATGAGTTTAGGCATCGAAATGCGGCAATGGCACACTTAATGAAATCATTCGGTAACTTTGAAAATGAAGTGGATGATGTGCTGTGGTCATACTTTAATTTTTGTGCCATAGAACTTAATTGTATTGAACTTGCTAAGGCTTACAACTTTTTAGCTAATAAAGGGATAGACTACAGCTCTTCTAAACGAGTGCTTTCTAGCCGTCAAAATAAGCAACTAAACTCGTTGTTATTTACCAGTGGTTTATATGATGCGGCGGGTGATTTTGGTTATCGAGTGGGGATGCCTGGAAAATCAGGGGTTTCTGGGACTATATTGGCGGTATTACCGAATAGGTTTACTGTGGCAGTGTATTCCCCAGGATTAAACTCTTTTGGTAACTCGGTGGCAGGAATAGCAGCATTAGAGCTGCTATCTAAAAAGCTTGATATATCGATATTTTAAATACGCTGAGTGCATTGGGATTTTATTGATCCCAATACACTTGCTCTAAACAATCTTCGCGCTCTGGTAAGCCACGTGATAAGCGTGGAGAATGCTGAACCAGCACTTCGTAACTTGCACGGTTGGCGTATTTACTAATTTGAGCGAGCGAAGAGTAGGTAATCGCTTGTTGCTGATGTTTTGCTGAATTAGCAACGTTCAACTTATGATAAACATTCGCTGATAAGTCATGCAATACAGCAGCTAAAGCACAATCACCAGCGCCGTTGGTATTTTTAATCGAGTCAGGCCCGCCCATAAACGGAGCAGTATGACTATATGCCTTTATTGGGTTTTCACAGTCAACTTTACGCATTGCACGTGAAAACTCATAACGATTAAAGTCAGGGATAGCACCAGGCAAAAGTGGATACTCTGTTTCGCGTTTGAAACTGTCATCAACAAAACCGGCCATAAATAAGCCTTTTTCACCGGCAGTACAAATTACTAAATCAACCCAGTCTAATGCTTTGTCGGCAGCTAGTAATGGATCTTCAAATCCAGTAATTGCTTGGCCTTCTTCTTCGTTCATAGCAAGGATATCAACATGCTTTTCTACAAAGTTAGCCCACCATGTCGGATCCTGCTCGATAAGAAACTTAGTACCGAGTGTTAATACAACCGGTACATCTGCATCGTTAGCATACTTGATTGCTTGCATGGTCGCTTCGGTCATGGTTTCATCACCTTGAGTACGCATTAAATAAGCGCTAATCACTAATGCCGATGAGCCTTCGATTAGCTCTTTATCAATTGACTCAGGCTTTAGATAATTCATTAGGCCAGCACTAATGGCAAAGGTGCGTTCACCCGTTTCATCAATCAATGTGAAACAGCGGCCTATAGGACCATCTACAGGCTGTAAGTAGTCTAAGTCTACGCGACTTGAGTTATTACATAAAAAGCGATAAGCATAACTGCCTATTTTTATGTTTTCACTCATTACACCTAATAGCACCGAACGGTCATCAGCAAGTACGGAATAGTTGTGCATCGTGTTGCCAACGGTTCCGCCTGCGAATTCGTAATCGACCATGTCGTTTAGTTTTAAGCGATCGTATAAAGCATTGGTGATGTCATTATCTATAACTTGCGACATCCCTCGGCGCAATTGAAATTCATCGAGAAAAGCTTGGTCAACCTTAGCTTCTATATCAACAACGATTTGATCGATCCCCGTAATATAGCTGCGGTGTAATCGCTCAGTGGCGTTAAGTTGATTGGTCAGTGGATCTTTGGCTTCCACTGGAAAATAATGTTTATGCCTGCGGCGTCCAGGAAATTTCATTTGCTACCCGTGTTGTGAGCTAAATAAAAAAAGCGTGAGATTATAGCGTAAATCCTGCCTTATGAGCCATGACAAACCACTTAAATTTGTTTTATTTTTGCAATAAAGTGATCAATGACGCATTTTATTGCGCTAAGTTGGTATAATTACGGCATAAAAAATAGTTAAGTAATAATAATGATAGAGCCATTTGACGACCAATATTGGATGGAACAAGCGCTTGTGTATGCAAAACAAGCGGAGCAGCTAGATGAGATCCCGGTAGGGGCTATAATTGTTAAAGATAATCAGCTTATTAGCGCAGGCTATAATCGTTCAATTACTGATAACGACCCATCGGCTCATGCTGAGATGATAGCGGTACGTGAAGCAGGAAAAGTACTTAATAATTATCGCTTAATTGACTGTACTCTTTACGTCACGCTAGAGCCATGCTCAATGTGCGCAGGTTTATTAGTACATAGCCGAATTAAACGCTTAGTATTTGGTGCAGCCGATGCTAAAACGGGTTCAGCTGGTTCAATTATGAACCTTTTGCAAGAACCTCGTTTAAACCATCAGGTAGAAATAACGGGTGGGGTATTAGAAACACAATGTGCAGAGACTATTTCTAGTTTTTTTAAGCGTCGCCGAGCACAAATAAAGGCGGCAAAGCAAGCCGCTCGTAATAGTAACAGCGATTAGTCAGCTGCTGCTATTAAGGCGTCTAATTCAGCCATTTGCTGCATAGCAAACATACGGCGGCGCCAAATTATTTTTTTATGTAAATTTCTTAACATCACTCGACGACGAGTGGCGGTTGAGTGCTTTATACAACGTTTAAGTTGATGTGTACGTCTACGTTTAAGCATGACTTATCCTTATGTGCTTGGTAATGACACAAAATTTTATACAATTAAGCCAGATTATTGAATAATTGATTACAAGTAAACAACTATTTGATTTTCTGATGTTCAGTTAATTACTAAGCTGCGTATTTATTTTTTTTCTTCAGCGGCATTACTTGTACGTTGCTCTGAATCATCTGGTTTAACGATTTTCTCTTCTGTTTCATTTGTTGAGGTAATCGGAGCTATTGCATTATTTTCATCAAGCCAAACAAGCGCATCGTAATAGCGGCGTATATTATCAACATAGGTCACAGCTACATCACCGCGAGCATAGCCATAACGGGTATTACGATAGTGACGTTTTTTTACTAACAATGGTAAGCGCTTTTTAACGTCGGCCCATTTATCAGGGCTAGCTCCCTGTTGCTTGGTAATAATACGGGCATCGTTAACGTGTCCCCAACCTACATTATAGGCGGCAAGTGCAAGCCAAGTACGATCAGGTTGAGGGATTCGATCCGGGACGCGTTTAATTAATTTTGCTAGGTATTGTGCACCACCGCGTATATTTTGCTCTGGTTCTAAGCGGTTTGTTACACCGACTTGTTTTGCTGTGCGTCTTGTTAGCATCATAATACCACGCACACCGGTTGGTGACTTAGCACGCGGGTTCCACATCGACTCTTGATAACTTAGTGCTGCCAGTAAGCGCCAATCTAGGCTACCTGCATATTGCATAAACCAAGGTTGATATTTAGGCAGTGTTTCTTTAATTGCGTCTATATAGGCCAAGGTATTAACGTAATTAAATTGGCGGACATGACCGAAGTATTTTTCTTCGAGCACATAAAGTTGATTATTTTGTTTTGCTTCACCAAAAAAGGGGACTAATAATGCGTATAGCGAATCATCATTCGACTTTCTTAGTATCCATGCAATTGAATCATTTCGGGTAACTGAAAAGCCAATACTTAAATTAGGGTGATAGCGACGAAATAGCGCTAAAGTATGTGAATCCGCTAAGGTGTAATCTATTTCGCCGTCAATAACTGCTTGTAGTAATTCTTCTTCATCAAACTCTTCGGTTTCATTCCAGCTTAAGTTTGGGTTGGTTTGTTGAATTTCTTCTAATGTTAATGAATGGCTACTTTTAGCGATAACGGTGAAGTTTCCGGTTAAATCATCAAAATCACGAGGGCGTTCACGGCCTTGTTTAAAGACTAATTTTTGGCTAATTGTTCTGTATGTAGGGCCATAGCGATAGCGCTCAGCACGTACTTTATTGTAAGTAAGCCCTGAGGCAATTAAATCGAGGTCACCACTGTCCAAACGCGCAAACATTTCGGATAAATTAAAAAAGGGTACAATTTCAAGCTCTACCCCTAAGTAGTCTGCAAACGCTTGAGAGAGCTCAAATTCAAATCCTTGTTCCCCTTGAACGGCTTGATAGTAATTACTTGCACTAGCAAGTGTACCAATACGAATTTTGTTTTCAGATTTGATTTGGGCAAGCTGTGTTGATTGCTCTTGTGTATTACATGCACACAAAAGTATGACTAACGTAATGATTGTTATTAGCTTTATCTTCAACATATTCGCCTCTTTAGCATCGTACCTCCTGTTATAACAAAACTTACTGATTACGTCACTTATCGTTTAATCGCAGTGAGTAAAAAATAGGTGTAAACAAAAAGAAAAAGTTAATTTAATGAAAAGCGCATTTTTGAGTTAAATCTGAGAGTAATTTGGACTATAATACGCGCCTAAAATATCGTTCAATCCCTAACCCCGGGTGAAATTACTTATGTTGATCCTTCGTGGTGCACCAGCACTTTCAGAGTTCAGAGTTAATAAAATTTTAGCGCGTTGCCAACAATCGCAACTTCCTGTCACCAATGTATATGCCGAATACGCTCACTTTGCCGATTTAACATCGCCATTAAACACTGATGAGCACACCAAACTTGAAAAGTTATTAACCTACGGCCCAACAATTGCTGAGCATGCGCCAGCAGGTCAGTTGGTATTAGTGACGCCTCGTCCTGGTACAATTTCGCCATGGGCTTCAAAAGCGACAGATATCGCTCATAACTGTGGGCTTAAACAAGTTCATCGCGTAGAGCGCGGTATTGCTTACTATGTTGAAGGTGATTTAAGTGCAGAACAGTTAGCACAAGTTGCAGCACTTCTTCATGACCGCATGACTGAAGCTACTCACAGTAAATTAGAAGATGCCGCGCAGTTATTTCGCAGCGATGCACCTCGTCCAATGTCATCAGTTGATATTTTAGGTGGCGGCCGTGAAGCATTAGCCACAGCAAATATAGAGCAAGGGTTTGCGCTTGCTGATGATGAAATTGATTATTTAGTTGAAAACTTTATTAAGTTAGGGCGTAACCCTAACGATATTGAACTGTTTATGTTTGCTCAAGCGAACTCAGAGCATTGTCGTCATAAAATATTTAATGCTGATTGGACTATTGATGGCATTGAACAACCAAAGTCGTTGTTCAAAATGATTAAAAACACCTTTGAGCATAATCCTGAAAATGTATTATCTGCTTATAAAGATAATGCAGCCGTAATGAAAGGCTCAAAGGCGGGTCGCTTCTTCCCGAATGCACAAGGTGAATATGCGTATCACCAAGAAGACATTGAAATATTAATGAAGGTTGAAACCCATAACCACCCAACGGCTATTGCTCCTTTCTCTGGTGCGGCAACAGGGTCGGGCGGTGAGATTCGCGATGAGGGCGCAACTGGTCGTGGTTCAAAACCAAAAGCGGGTTTAGTGGGCTTTACTGTATCTAATTTACGTATTCCTGGTTTTGAACAGCCTTGGGAAAGTGATTTTGGTAAGCCTGGCCGTATTGTTAATGCTCTAGATATTATGACTGAAGGCCCATTAGGTGGTGCTGCGTTTAATAACGAGTTTGGCCGTCCTAATTTATTAGGTTATTTCCGTACTTACGAAGAAAAAGTGACCAGTCACAATGGTGAAGAGGTGCGTGGTTACCACAAGCCAATTATGCTTGCCGGTGGTTTAGGTAATATCCGTGCTGATCATGTTCAAAAAGGCGATATTCCAGTTGGTGCAAAACTCATTGCACTAGGCGGCCCTGCAATGAACATTGGCTTAGGCGGTGGCGCTGCATCAAGTATGGCATCGGGTCAATCAAATGAAGATTTAGATTTTGCCTCTGTACAGCGTGAAAACCCAGAAATGGAGCGTCGTTGCCAAGAAGTCATCGACAAATGTTGGCAGCTAGGTGATGCAAATCCAATTGCGTTTATTCATGATGTGGGTGCAGGTGGTTTATCTAACGCTTTCCCTGAACTTGTTAGTGACGGTGGACGTGGCGGTAAATTTCAGCTTCGCAATATCCCAAATGATGAACCGGGCATGGCACCACACGAAATTTGGTGTAATGAATCGCAAGAGCGCTATGTACTCGCTGTCGCTGTTGAAGATTTTGATCGTTTTGAAGCTATTTGTAAGCGTGAAAGAGCGCAATATGCGGTTATTGGTGAAGCAACTGCAGAGCCTCATTTAACGGTTGCTGATAGTCACTTTGAAAATAATCCTGTTGATTTACCTCTCGATGTTTTATTAGGGAAAGCACCTAAAATGCATCGTGATGTAACATCACAACAAGTGTTAGGTAAAGCACTCGACGTTGAAAATATCAGTGCTGCTGATGCTGCAGAACGTTTATTACGTTTACCAACCATTGCTGAAAAAACCTTCCTCATTACTATTGGCGATCGTTCGGTAACAGGTTTAGTAGCACGCGATCAAATGGTAGGCCCATGGCAAGTACCAGTAGCTAACTGTGCAGTAACCGCAGCAACGTATGACACTTACCATGGTGAAGCAATGTCACTGGGTGAACGTACGCCTGCAGCACTACTTAACTATGGCGCTTCAGCGCGTTTAGCAGTGGCAGAATCGTTAACGAATATTGCCTGTGCAAACATTGGCTCTCTTGAAAATATTAAGTTATCTGCAAACTGGATGGCCGCAGCGGGACACCCAGGAGAAGATGCCGGTTTATACGAAGCGGTAAAAGCGGTGGGTGAAGAGTTATGTCCGGCACTTGGGTTAACAATTCCTGTAGGTAAAGATTCTATGTCGATGAAAACGACATGGAAGAACGAAGATGATGCTACAGAGCAATCTGTAACATCACCGTTATCGCTTATTATCACTGCTTTTGGTCGTGTTGAAGACGTACGTAAAACAGTGACCCCACAGTTACGAACAGATAAAGGCGATACATCGCTTATTTTAGTTGACTTAGGCGCGGGCAAAAACCGACTGGGCGCATCAAGCCTTGCTCAGGTTTATAAGCAATTAGGTGATACAACACCTGATGTAGATAGCCCAGAGCTACTAAAAGGTTTTTACAACGCAATGCAAGCGCTAGTCGCTGATAGCAAGTTGCTTGCGTACCATGACCGTTCAGACGGTGGTTTATTTACCACTATCGCTGAAATGGCGTTTACCGGTCACACCGGTGTTACCGTTGATTTAGCGACTTTGACCGGCTCTGATATTGAAGCGCTTTATAACGAAGAGCTAGGTGCTGTAATTCAAGTAGCGAATAGCGATTTAGAGGCTGTAAATGCGGTATTTGAGCAGCATGGAGTTGCCGCAATTAGTCATGTGATTGGCTCGCTAAATAACGACGATAACATCGTGTTTAATCGTGGTGAGCAAACAGTACTTAATCATACTCGTACTGAACTTCGTACAATTTGGGCCGAAACAACGTATCAAATGCAAGCGCGTCGTGATAACCCAGATTGTGCTAAGCAAGAGTTTGACGCTAAGTTTGACGCAAAAGATCCTGGCTTAAATGTAAAACTTAACTTTGATTTAAATGAAGATGTTGCAGCTCCATATATTGCAACTGGTGCTAAACCGCAAATGGCTATTTTACGTGAGCAAGGTGTAAACTCTCATTTAGAAATGGCAGCTGCATTTAACCGTGCGGGCTTTGCAGCGGTTGATGTGCACATGAGCGACATTTTAGAAGGGCGCTTAACACTTGAGCAATTTAAAGGCTTAGTGGCGTGTGGCGGTTTCTCTTACGGTGATGTGCTTGGTGCGGGTGAAGGTTGGGCTAAGTCAATACTGTTTAATGACATGGCACGCGATCAATTCCTAAGCTTTTTCCATCGTGAAGATACCTTTAGCTTAGGGGTATGTAACGGTTGTCAAATGCTATCAACATTAAAAGAGTTGATCCCAGGTACTGAGCATTGGCCACGCTTTGTAACGAACAAGTCAGAGCGTTTTGAAGCACGCTTTAGCTTAGTTGAAATACAAGAGAATCCATCGGTATTCTTTAATGGTATGGCGGGCTCGCGGATGCCAATTGCGGTATCTCATGGTGAAGGCCATGCAGAGTTTGCAAACGAAGCAGCAACAAAAGCAGCACTTGCAAGTGGTACTGTAGCGGTTAAATTTGTTGATAACTACGGCAACCCTACAACGCAATACCCAGCGAACCCGAACGGCTCGCCAGAAGGTATCACAGGTATTACATCAACAGATGGCCGTGCAACTGTAATGATGCCACATCCAGAGCGTGTATTTCGTACTGTTGCTAACTCTTGGCACCCAGATGAGTGGAAAGAGGATAGCCCATGGATGCGTATGTTCCGTAATGCGCGTAAAAATGTAGGTTAATATACACACTAGATTCATGATCTGGATGTAAAATAAAAAAGGCTGCCTTGTGCAGCCTTTTTTGATTATAGTGATTAAAAAACATGTAAGGATAATATGTTTAAGCGCATTGGTTTAATTGTTGGCACTCTTTTACTGAGTCTATTATTACTCGGGTATGTATTTCGCTTGCCTTTACTACAATGGGCCATTGCCCCTGAACTTAAAAAAGCAGGTGTCACATTAAGCTGCCTCGATTTTTCAATTACCTCAAAGTTAAATATACATGCCGACACTGTGTGTTTAAATTACCAAAACCAACAATTACAACTCTCTGATATTACTGCAAATACAAAGCATGTCAGTGTTCAAAGTGCAATATTAACGCTCAATCCATTACCTAAAAGTGATAACGCTAATCAACCGGCTAAACAGCTTGAGATAGCGCTACCTTCAAATCGCCCACTCATTAATATTAAACAGCTTGTAGTAAACAGTAATCAGCTCAGTAAACCATTAAAATTTAGTGTATTAGAACCTGCGCTAAATCAATTTAATGTAACGGGCGATATAAATGCGAGTGCGATTTTAACCACCAATAAAATAAGTGGTCAGCTAGCAGTTGATGACATTCTGTTAAAACAGGTAATAAACACTAAAAACACCTTATTCGATGCTGTTAACTTTAATACTCAACAAGCGTTTAGTTTTGACGGGATTGAGCTTAAGTTGAACGGGGGGATTAGCGCTCAATTTGCTCATACGTTTGAGAAATGCCAATTTAATTTATTAGCCACTGGCCAGATGGCTACTCGCTTTAATTTAAATAACCAAGCGTTAATCCTAGATACCGGTTCACTTAATAACAAAATTAATTTAACCCCTCGCTGTACTGAGTTAATTCCACCAAGTGAGTACGCAGATTTTGTAAGCAAACAAGTTGCTTTAAATTGGCAGGTTAAGCTTTCTAAAGCTCTTCGCTTAGAACAGGGGGAGCTGAGTATTCCAGTAATTAATGTGATGAGTGAAGGTAATAAACACTTTGATATTTTAATAACAGACACCGCACTCTCTATAAACGCTTTGCTTGATAATATGCAGGCAAAGGTGTCTGCTCAAATAAGCACGCCAGATATAAACAGCATTAATATAAGCGCTCAGCTAAATGGTACTAAAGTTAAAGGTGATTACAACGTTGAGCTTGAAAGGCTACCCGCATTTATTCCTGTTACTGCTAATACGCTTAATTTCAGTGGTTACTTTGAATTAAGTGAATTTATTGACTCAAAACCTGTCGGGTACACACAGAGTAAATTTTCCGTTGCTAGCTTTGAAGCTTTTGATGTAAAAGCAGTGCATTATCAAGGTGGTTTAACCGCGAAAATGGATAAACAGCTAAATGCAGAAATTACATTAACTAATCAGTTAAAAAATGCGGCATATAAAGAATTTAAACTTACCAATATAAATAATAGTCTCACGGCAAAAGCAAACCTAGGTGTAGGTGAGTTATTTGCTCATTTAACTGCGAAAACGCAAATTAAGGCTCTTAATAGCGCTGATATAAGACTGAATAATATAAAAATAGACTCGAGTGGATTACAAAGCCGTGCACTTAAAGCGTCGCACCATGCGTTTATAGATGATATTGAGTTGGTGGTAAATCATCATATATCGTCACAGGCGCATCCGTTTGAGGTGATTGTGCCAGCGCAAAGTGTGTTGCCATTAAACACCTTTATTAATCATTTTTATCCACTTGCTAAGCTGACAAAAGGTACTTTTAACGGCAATATTAGTGGCGATGTCAATTTACAAAGGGCATCCTTTGATATAGATATTCGCCAATTAAGTGGACTTTATAATGACTACCTTGCAAGTGATTTTAGTAGTGTATTTAGCGGGGAGTTTAATTCAGGTAGGCTTAATGTAAAACCGACTACCTTTCATTTAAATGAGTTTAGAGCGGGCGCAGTTATCAAAGGCCTTAAAGGGCAATGGCTCGTCAATAACAATAATGTGCTTGTTAGTAATGTTGAAGGTAATGTGCTTGGCGGTACATTTTTATTAGATAACTATACGCTTGGACAAGAAACCCAAGTTAGCACTGTAACGTTTAATAATATTGATGCAAGTAAGCTGATCACCCTTGATGATAAGTCGGGTATTACTTTAACAGGGCGTTTGGCTGGTACACTGCCGGTGAGCGTTAATAAAAATGGTGTGCACATTAGCCAAGGCAGTCTGTTTAGTCAAGGCGAGGGCAATTTAAAAATTAGCAATAATGCTGCATTTGATTCTGTGATGCAGCAACAGCAAGAGTTGCAACCTGTACTGGGGTTATTGACTGATTTAGATATTCAAAAGCTTAATAGCAGCGTTGTACTTAAAAATGATGGTTGGTTAAAGCTTGGAGTTAATTTACAAGGTTATAATCAGCAAGCGCAGCAGCAAGTTAACTTTAATTACAACCATGAAGAAAACATATTTACGCTTTTACGGGCACTGCGTTTAAGTGATGAAATTACACAAAAAGTTGAGCAACAATTTTCACAAAAAGGAAATGGGCAATGAGACCGTCGTTATCGATAAAAGTGCTGCTCGCGTTAGCAGCAATATCAGCACTAAGTGCGTGCACGCATCGTGTTGAGGTGTCGGCTAAAGAGCCAATCACTATTAATTTAAATGTTAAGGTTGATCATGAAATTCGTGTCAAAGTAGATAAAGAGCTCGATAATTTATTTAGCGATGACAGTGAGTTATTTTAAGGAGCTAGAATATGAATATTAAAAATAAATTAAATATAGTAACCCTAATCAGTGCCGTTTGTATGTCATTTTCAGTTTGGGCTATGAGTTTAGATGAAGCTAAAAGCCAAGGCTTAGTTGGTGAAAACAGCTCAGGCTACCTTGGATTAGTTGTACAAAATACAGAAGCAAAAGCGGTTGTTGATGACGTTAACGAAAAACGTAAGGCACAGTACTTAAAATTAGCTAAAAAGAATAACTTGTCACTTGCACAAGTTGAGGCATTGGCAGCGGCAAAAACAATCGAAAAAACGCAAAGCGGCCATTATATTGAAGTAAACGGTAGCTGGGTCAAAAAATAAAGTTAATGGGTTAACTAAAGGTATTAAAAGCCGAGCTTATACGCTCGGTTTTTTACAGTTTTCTAATAATTGTTGCCAAAAATCAATGCCTTTTCGGCGTGCTAAGTTTATATTATGCTCAGGAATAGACTCAGGTTCGTCATAGTTTTCAAGTGCTTCACTCATACTTGCTTCACGAATTAGGTGCAAGGTAGGAAACGGCGCTCTATTTGTGTAGTTGGCCGGATCGGTTTCATCGCTATCGGCAAATACATAATCGGGGTGAAAATTTGCAATTTGATATTTACCTTCAAAGCCTTGTGCAACCAATAGCGCATTTGCTAAATCGACTAAATCTAAAAAGTCTTCAAAGTCACTAAAACCGTTATCGAACATGATTAGCGTGGTTTCTCGTTCTCTCTCGCGGTCAAGCTCGATACATTGCTCAAGCATATCCATTACAGCATCATCGATAGTATTGGCGTTACTTACAATGTAATGAATACAGTTGTTTTCGACTTCTTTACGGGCAAACGGGCAAAAGTTATATTTTACAATAACGGATGAAACCCATTCTCGGGTTTGGCTAATAGCTATGTTAGTCACTGTTTTGGCTCTAAGTATTGATTAATAATAGTGAGTGTTTTTTTTATGGCGCCTTGGTTTTTAGCAACACATTGCGCCGCTTTTGTGCCGAGCGTTTGGCATGCCTTTTTATTTTGGCTAAAGGTAATGAGTTGTTGTGTCAGTTCATCTGCATTTTCTACCACGCATGCCCCTTTAAGCTTTGTTAACTCAGGATAGACATGATCAAAGTTATACGTGTGAGGGCCTGTTATTACACCGACCGAAAATGCGGCTGACTCAAGCGGGTTATGACCACCACGACGAATCAAACTACCGCCAATATAACTAACACTAGCCGCGCCGTATAAACACTGTAATTCACCTAGCGTATCGGCAAGTA
The DNA here is from genome assembly GCF_000497975.1 of Pseudoalteromonas sp. TB41. NCBI lineage: Bacteria > Pseudomonadati > Pseudomonadota > Gammaproteobacteria > Alteromonadales > Pseudoalteromonadaceae > Pseudoalteromonas > Pseudoalteromonas sp. TB41. The sequence goes on from NZ_AUTH01000075.1 coordinate 15,472, forward strand.
AAACGTGTTCGTTTTGGTAATTATTTTGGCTACGACGACTAAAGCTTAAAGTACTTTGTGTGAGTAGTTCAGCCACTTTATCAAATTGCTCGGGGTGTCGCGGGGCAATAATCAATAAAGCATCAGGCTGCTTTTTTAACAACTGCTGGTGGGCATCGAGTATTAATTCATGCTCTATAGGGTGAGTAGAACCTGCCACCCATATAAAACGTTCTTGGCTATTATAGTACTGTTTGAGCGCGCTCACCTTTGTTAGTTGCTCTTGAGTAGGGCTAATATCAAACTTGATTGAACCTGTAACATGGCTTTTTGAAGGCTCAAGCCCAAGTGTAATAAAACGCTCTGCATCTGTTTTATTATGACTGGCTAACGCAGTAATAGATTGCATAATACGGTGAGTTAACTGCGCAACCTTTTGATAACCCTGCTGCGACTTTTCAGAAAGTCTCGCATTAACAACCAATACCGGGATTTTTTTGTTATGCGCATTAGCCATAATATTTGGCCACAATTCAGTTTCTAAAATACATAGTAACTGCGGTTTTACGCGTTTTAAAAATCGAGCAGTGGCAAAAGGAAAATCGATAGGTAAATAACTAATAGCGACGGTATCTTTAAATTGTGCTGTTATTTGTGCGCGTCCAGTTGGGGTATTACAAGTGATCAAAATATTGAGCTGCGGGTGCTCATTTTGCAACGCTTTAATTAATGGCGTAGCTGCTAATACCTCACCTACAGAAGCACAATGAATAACAACAGGTTTAGTTTTATTAGAAAATAAACAGCGACGTACAAATCCAAAACGTTCTTTAAAATGCGCGCGATAACCTGAATTTTTTTTACCACGTAATACATATAAATAAAATATGATCAAAGGGCTAATAATGATTAGTGCAAGTGAATAAAAAGTGCGTGCCATACTGAGCTTTGTTTAAGGTAATTGTAGCTAGTTTATCGTGAAACGGCTTATTTCTAAACATACAAAGTATAAAAGTTGGTTTGAGTTCATTTACTAGGGTATAAACTAAATCAATGTCATTCAAATCACGCTATTGCATCAGTTTCATGATTTTGGAAATGCTTATGGTTACTTTTATAACAAAAACGATTTCCATGCAGTAAGCCTTTGATTTTAGTTTCTGTGAAACATCTAATTTAGTTATATAGAGGTGATTTGGCTATAAAATTATGGAATAATGAAATTAATTTTTCCTGCCATTTCAGTTCCAAGAGGAATATCTCATGTCAATTATAGATTCAGTGGCAACCAGCTACCTAGAAAGTTTAAACCGTCATCAAGTATTGTTTGAAACAATGGAGGCGTATCATCAAGAGGTAATGCAGTTGCTAGAAGCATGTCATAGTGCTTTACAAGCTGGTGGTAAGGTGGTTTGGTTTGGTAATGGCGGCAGTGCTGCCGATGCTCAGCATCTAGCTGCAGAGTTTGTAGTGCGTTATAAATTAGAGCGAGGTCCATTAGCGTCTATTGCTTTGACCACAGACACGTCTATTTTAACAGCACACAGCAACGATTATCATTTTGATACTGTGTTTGAGCGCCAAGTACAGGCGCTATGTAAACCTGAAGATATCGTGATTGGTTTAACTACATCAGGTACCAGTAAAAATATTAATTTAGCATTAGAAGCTGCTAACAAAATAGGGGCATTCACGGTTGCACTTACTGGCCGTGACGGCGGGCAAGTAAAAGATATTGCAAAGTTACCTATTATTATTAAAAACGACGAAACCGCGCGTATTCAAGAAGCACACATGTTTATTGGCCATTGGTTATGTGAAGCCATGGATATGGTTGTTGCGGAGCAGCAGTAATGGATTTATCTTTACTAAAGAACTTATCAGCAGCACGTATTTTAGTGGTGGGCGACGTGATGCTCGATCGCTATTGGTATGGTGATTCAGGGCGTATCTCACCAGAAGCGCCAGTACCCGTTGTTAAAGTAAGTAAATTTGAAGACAAGGCTGGCGGTGCGGCTAACGTAGCTAAAAATATAGCCCGTTTAGATGGTAAAGTGGGGTTGTTAGGCCTTATTGGCGAGGATGAAAGTGGGCAAATTTTAGAAAATATTTTAGAAGGTGAAAAAATAAATTCACAGCTAGTGAGTGTATGCGATTTACCGACTATTTCTAAAATGCGTGTAATTAGCCGTCATCAGCAAGTGGTACGTTTAGATTTAGAAGAAACTTTTAACGAATCACATAGCCAGCTTTTATTAAATCGATTAGAGCTTGTGCTAAATGATTACGACTTTATAGTGTTTTCTGATTACAACAAAGGCTCGCTATCGCTGATCAAAGAGATGATAAGTGTGGCCAAAAAAGCAGGTAAAACGGTACTTGTTGATCCTAAATCATCAGATTTACAGTTATATCGCGGTGCTGATTATATAACCCCTAATTTAAATGAATTTAAATTAGCAGGCGGGCAAGTGGGCTCAGAAGAGACACTTGCAAGTAGTGCACGAAACCTCATTAGTGATGCGGGTATAACGGCGATGTTACTTACCCGTTCAGAGCAAGGTATGTCGCTTATAAATGCCACTGAAAAATATGATTTTGCAGCTCAAGAGCTTGAGGTCAGTGACGTAACTGGCGCTGGGGATACTGTTATTGCAACCCTTGCCGTTATGTTAGGTGCGGGCATGATGCCTAAAGATGCGGTAGAAATTGCTAATTTAGCTGCAGGTATTGCGGTGAGTAAATTGGGCGCGGCTACGGTTTCTCCAGAAGAGTTAAGTCGAAAACTGGGGCAATACTTACAAGCAACTGGCGAGCATTATCAAACCCCGTTTGATGACGTATTGCAGCATATTGAATTTGCTAAGCAAAATGGTGAAACGATTGTATTTACTAATGGTTGCTTTGATATTTTGCATGCAGGGCATGTGCGGTATTTAGCGCAAGCTAAAGCCCGTGGGGACAGATTAGTGGTTGGTTTAAACAATGATGAATCTATTGCTCGTTTGAAAGGCCCAGAACGCCCAATAAACCCATTAGATGAGCGCGCCATGGTCCTCAGTGCACTTGCCTCCGTTGATTGGGTTATCCCGTTTGGAAGTGCTGATGAAAATGACACGCCGGCAAAACTTATCGAGCAAATAAGCCCTGATATTCTTGTCAAAGGCGGCGACTATACGGTAGAACAAATAGCCGGTGCGGAGCATGTGCTGCGCCATGGCGGAAAAGTCGAAGTGCTTGAGTTTTTAGATGGCTGTTCAACATCAAAAGTGATTAGCAAAATAAAAAGCTAGTTAGTGAAATCAAAAAAAGGGGATAAACTGCAGTTTATCCCCTTTTTTAATGTTATTAATGAAACTAAAAGTTGTATTCGAACTTAGCAAATGCAGAGGTATCGTTTTCTGCTCCATCGTTATTAGAGGCAAGTCCGCCAAGGGTTAAGCGCCCTCCCATTGCAAGCATTCTATAACGTACTTCAAGCTGCTTAGAACTAAATGCGGTTTTTGTGATTGAGTTACCTAAATCTGGATTATTAGGGTAACGATCGCGGTTGTCGCTATTGAAGTCAATATCACGCAGTTTTACTTGCCAATCAGTTCCGTTAGAAAGTTGCCCAAGTACAGTAAGTACTAGTGACTGCGTATCATTATCATAAGTAGAGCCGATAGGACGGCCATGATAGCGATAGCCTGATTGATAATCTGTGTGCTCATAATAGCAGTTTTCGGTCGTTGACCCCGCAGAGCAAGAGACACCTGTATCAATATATTCTAAGTTGACTAGTAAATTCTGCTCGTAAACGCGATGTGTTGTTTGTAAGCCAAATAAATACGCTCTATCTGCTGGTTTAAATTGTGAGCTCGCATCTTCACCAATGGTACTTGCATAAATAGCATAAGGTTGATTGAACAACGTATCAGACCAGCGAATATCAATACCGGCTAATTGATTACCAATTTTTGACTGTAACTGGCTATCACAATTACTGGTGCCATCAACGCATTCTGTATCACCGGCAATCATATCGATAAAGTCACTAGCCGAGCTTGGTTGTCCTTTCCCTGCCCATTGTGCTGTCCAGCTTAATGCTATTTCTAATTGTTGAACGGGGCGAAAGTTAACACGAGTGCTCCATAATAACGCATCTGGTACAACTCGTGTTGACTCTAGCTTTGCCATTTGTGCAGTAAAGCTCCACTGACCAATCCAACTCAGCCAAGGTGTTTCAAATGCACTGCTTTGTTCTCTGCTGATACTTATTGCAGGAAGTGGTTTGGCGTTACCAGACATAATTAGACTGTTATCAACGCCTGGTCCCCAAAACTGTTCAACCGCACCGGCTCTAAATATCCAATTACCCAAACGATACGCTAAATAGCTATCATCAAGTGAGGTATCATTGCAGTCAGTCAGTGCTTGCTCATTGTTAACTATATTGTCTGTTGTTTTACCGTTGATTAAACACTTTTTACCATCACTGCGGTGATTAAGCGCAATTTTGGCTGCAAAGTTATGTCCTAGGTAAGCATAGGCTGCTGTTAATTCTGACTCTTGGGTATTCGTTGCACCAAAGCTGGTGGTCGCTAATGGATCTGAGCTAGCAAATGCAGAAAGTTGAACACTATGTGAACCACTGTTTTCTGACTTATAACGATGTTTTACACGCAATAACGCATCTTGTAAGCGAGGTGATAATTGCTCTAGTCCGGCATTATCGATATCAGCAATAAAGCTTTTCCACATTAACGGGTAAGTCGTTACCGGGGCTAAAATAACACCTGCATCGGCGAGTTGCTGGATATCCGCTCTTAACCCAAAATCATCAGGTTTAACCCAGGGTTCAGCATAAACAGGGGTACTCATTGCACAAAAAAGCGAAGAAAGTATAAAAATTTTGTTTCGCAAAGCTCAGATCCTTGTGATTGAAATTGCCGGTAAGTTTAGCAATCTAAGCATCTTATTGCAGTAATTAAATCTAAATTGGTATGTTAAATCATATAGAAAAATGCTTACCATCTATCGCTAAAAAGTTGCCATTGGTATACTGCAGGTCAAATAAGCCAGTGAGATTGTAATGAGCAAAAAACGACTTTTATTTATTCCTGTGTCATCACCAGAAGGTATTGGTGAATATATGCGCTCATTACAGCTGGCTCAAACTTTAAAGGCTGAGTATGGCAAGCAGTTAGATATTCATTTTATCTTAAATAAGCATACGGCTTATGCTAAAAGCTGCCCGTTTTCTAGCTTACTCTTAAACCAATCGGCAACAAAAGAAAATACGCACGTATGTCAGTTTATTGATCAATACAAACCAGATGCGGTGCTTTTTGATTGCGCAGGACGCGCTGAGCAAATGAAAGCGGCAAAAAAAGTGGGTGCTAAAGTTGTTTTTATTTCGCAGCATGCAAAAAAGCGGGCAAAAGGTTTAAAGCTTAATAGGACTGGTCTTATTGATACTCATTGGGTGGTACAACCGGATTACTGTATTGAACCTCTTTCGTGGTATGAAAAGCTAAAATTGAGCATGTTGCCTTTGGCCTATCCTGCTAATGTTGGGCCATTTACAGTATTTGCATCAGCGCAACAAAAATGCGATGCACTAAACCGTTATCACTTGAAAGAAAAAGAATTCTTTATTGTTAACGCGGGCTCTGGTGGTCATACAGTTAATGGCGTAAGTTGCGCAGATATATATTTTCAAGCAGGGCTTGTTATTGCTAAACAAACAGGCTTGAAAGGCGTGGTGGTATTTGGCCCTAATTACACTAAGTCGCTACCTAAAACCAATGAGTTAATTTGTTTGCCAAGCCAAGAGGGAACTGAATTTTTAGCCTTACTCAGTCAGGCTAAAATTGCATTACTGAGCGCGGGTGATACTTTACTACAAGCTATTGCTTTGCAAACCCCAACCATTGCTTGTGCTATTTCAAAAGATCAGAGTGATCGAGTCGCACGTTGTGCAGCCACTGGCGTTGTTAAACAAGCTGAGCTTGATATTTTAGACATCACTCAAAAAGTGCAAGAGCTACTTACTGAGCCAAATTATAACAATACACTCAGCCAATATATGTTGTTAGAAAATGTACATAGCTTTGATGTTATAACGAATGGTGTAAAAGTACTGTTGCAGGGGAATAAGCTATGAATATTGTCATTGTAATTGACTCTCTTGTTGGTGGTGGCGCTGAAAAGGTAATGCTTACATTAGCGCAAGAGATGGTATTAAAAGACCACAATGTGACTATCTTGTCATTGGCGCAAAATATTGAATATGACATTCCAACCACTTTGAACGTTGAAAGTTTATTTTCAGGTCGAGCAACAAAAGTAGATCGATTTTGGCAGATAAAAAAGAATATCAGAGTGTTAGAGGCATGGTTTGAGCAAAAGTTACGGCAACTTGGGTCTATTGATATAGTACTTTCTAATTTAGATCGTAGTAATAACTTATTAGCGCAGAGTAAAATAAAAAATACCCATTTTGTTGTTCATAACTCAGTTAATGCAGAGCTCGCTAGGCAAAAAAAACTAGGCCCGCTTTCATACTTATATCTTAAAAAGAGTAAACAAAATCTTAATGGTAAATCACTGATCTGCGTGTCCAAAGGGGTTGAAGAAGAAATACAACAAGGCAGCTTAATAACCCCAAGTGCTATTACCACTATTTATAATCCATTCAATTTTAAAACAATCAATGATAAAGCTAATGAGGTGAATACAAATATACCCGATTCTCCATATCTTATTCATGTGGGACGTTTAGCTAAACAAAAACGCCATGATATTTTATTTTCTGCATTTGCCAAGTTAGATAAAAAATACAAATTAGTGCTGTTATGTAACAAAAAAGAAAAGGCATTAAAGTTAGCCAAAGAATATGGTATTGAAAATCAGCTTATTGTTCCGGGATTTGTACAAAACCCATATAACTGGATAAAGCAGGCAAAAGCTTTATTGTTAAGTTCAGACTTTGAAGGGTTTGGTAATGTGCTAGTCGAGGCTTTAGCAGTAGGTACGCCTGCTGTCAGTACTGAGTGCCCTCATGGTCCAAGTGAAATACTTACGGGTGAACTAAGTAAATACCTAGTACCTATTGGCCAAGGTGAGCTCCTAGCGCTCGCAGTTAAGCAAGTGCTCGCAGATAACCCAAATGTAACCAACGCAGCTATTTTAGAAAAGGTGTGTGCCGATAGAGTAACAGAGCAATACTTAGCGTTAGCAAACTAGTTTTTATTAGGTTAACCCATTATGGTAGTGTTTATTTAAACTTTGCCAATCGTTTTCTTGCCAATGAAAGCTGCTATTGCGGCTTTGCTCTTTTAAAAATGAGCGCTGTAGTCGAGACATGTTGCTTTGTTGCCATTTTTTATCGGGTGTTTTTATTTCGCCGCGGTCAAAATCGATAATAAAAACGTTGCCACTGTCATCAAATAAAATATTATTAATATTTAAATCAGCGTGATACACCCCTTCATTATGAAATAACGCAATTGTGCTGGCTATTTTTTTTATTTCAATATCATTCAATGCGCGTTCAATCAGTATATCTAATACGCTTTTAGCGCCGCTAACCGCTTCAGTAATAATATCACCTCGGTAAATAAAACCATGGCGGCTCACTTTAGCGGCAATAGGTTTTGGTACATTTAAACCTAGCTCTATTAATTGTGCCATCAAGCTAAACTCTTTATAAACACGGGTATGCTCAAGCCCCCAGTACAAATACTGATCACTGAGTAGCTTTCCTATCAGGCCGCCACGCCAATAATGGCGCAACACAGCCGTTAAATCTGCGTGTTTAAAAAACCATGCGGTTGCACGTCCCTTTTTAGCGCCAACAATTTTTTGCTGTTGCTGCCAAAAGTCGGGGCTAAACCAATCTAACTCTATCTGGCTGCTATATTGAGGATGGCTCAAAATGACATGGTTATTTTTGACGTGTTGATTAAACATAGCTCATAGGGTTCGCGTTAATATGTGCACATATTAACGTGTTTTAACGCTAAGGATAAGTACTTGCAATGACGCGATTATAATTTAAGATCAGGTTTTATTATTTTACCTCCAAGGAAACGTGTGACTTCAGCGCCTACTTACACTTCAATTTGTATTTTACGTCTTTCTGCTATTGGTGATGTATGCCATGCAGTAAGTGCGGTACAAGCTATTCAAAAAGCACACCCAAATGCCAAAATTACATGGGTTATAGGTAAGGTCGAGGCGATGCTGTTAGCTGACTTACCAGGCGTTGAGCTTGTTGTATTTGATAAAAAACAAGGTAAACCGGCACTGAAACAGTTAAAGCAAACCTTTAAAGGGCAGTGTTTTGACGTACTGCTTAATATGCAAGTGGCTTTAAGAGCAGGTTTTGTTGCTCGCTGTATTCCTGCCAAAGTTAAAATTGGTTTTGACTGGGCTCGTTCAAAAGAGCTACATAGTTTATTTATTAATAAACGCATTAAAGCCCAATCTCAGGCGCATGTTTTAGAGGGATTTAAAGGCTTTGCCCAAGCGATTGGTGTTGATGATTATGTCCCTGTATGGAATATGCCCTTTACCAACAAAGATCAAGCTAAAGCTGATGAGCTTCTAGGTGACGATTATTTATCAAATAAGCTATTTGTTATTTCGCCAGCAGCAAGTAAAGCACAGCGTAACTGGTTAGCCGAACGCTATGCTGCGCTTGCGGATTATGCACATACACAGGGGTTTAAAATAGTATTAACTGGTGGACCGACTGAACTGGAAATTAATTTAGCAAATAACATCATTAAACACTCTGATTCACCCATTCTGAACTTGGTGGGTAAAACAAAACTCAAAGAATTATTGTGCGTACTTAAGCGTGCAGACTTAGTACTGGCACCTGACACAGGCCCAGCTCATATGGCGGTGACTGTGGGCACACCGGTTATTGGCTTATATGCGCATTCAAACCCAGCGCGAACGGGGCCTTATTTATACCAAGACTACGTGGTTGAGGTTTACCATCAAAACTTAGTAAAGCAAACAGGTAAAATCGCCGAGCAATTGCCTTGGGGTACTCGTGTTAAAGGCGATGATTTAATGAGTCAAATAACCACCGATGCAGTAAAACAAATGTTTGATCATGTTGTTAAAAAAGAGTCACTGTTATGAATCAAGAAAACACTAACAAGGCGCTTTTTTTAGATCGAGATGGCGTAGTAAATGTTGACCATGGTTATGTGTTTAAAAGTGAAGAGTTTGAATTTATAGACGGTGTGTTTTCAACATGCAAAGCGTTTTATGATGCGGGCTATAAAATAATTATAGTGACTAATCAGTCAGGCATTGGCCGTGGTTATTATTCTGAGAGCGAATTTTTAGCGCTTAGCGAGTGGATGAAAGCGCAGTTTAGCGCTCATCAAATTGAAATTACGGACGTTTATTTTTGTCCTCATCATCCTAAAAACGCATTACCAGATTATTTAAAAGAGTGCGATTGCAGAAAACCAGCGCCTGGCATGTTACTTCAAGGAATAGAAGATCATCATATCAACCCTGCACTTAGTGTGATGGTGGGTGACAAATTAGGTGACATGCACGCTGCCATTAGCGCTAATGTACGTACCAAAGTACTGGTACGTTCAGGGCAAAAATTTGATGACAAAGCTGTAAATTTTGCTGACTATGTTTGTGACTCAATCAACGACCTTCCGGCTTTATTTGCTGATCTAACGTAGTACACACCTCAAGCCTGTAAACTGGCAGCTTTTCCTGCCAGTTAGGCAATTTGCGACGAATGACAAACAGTGCAATTTGGCGCTTAAACTTTTACAATACCCGCATTATAAATAGCAGCAACACGTCTGCTATTTAACCCGTTCAACCAAATGGAGATCACAGATGAGAGCATCTGCTTTTTTTAGCCAATTACAACAGCAAATCGAAGACGTTAAAGCGGAAGGTTTGTACAAGAATGAACGTGTTATCACTTCGCAGCAGCAAGCTCAAATTGAAGTGGCATCAGGCGAAAAAGTTATTAATTTTTGTGCTAACAACTACTTAGGTTTAGCTAACAGCCCAGAGCTTATTAAAGCGGCGCAACAAGGCTTAGATGACCATGGGTTTGGTGTGGCTTCTGTGCGTTTCATTTGTGGTACACAAGATATTCATAAAACACTCGAGAAAAAAATCAGTCAATTTTTAGAAACTGAAGACACCATTTTGTACTCATCATGTTTTGATGCCAATACGGGGTTGTTTGAAACCATATTAAGTGCAGACGATGCGATTATTTCTGATTCATTAAACCATGCTTCTATTATTGATGGCGTACGTTTATGTAAAGCAAAACGTTTCCGTTATGCAAATAACGATATGGCTGATTTAGAAAAGCAATTAATTGCAGCCGATGAAGCCGGTGCTAAAACTAAATTAATTGCAACCGATGGCGTGTTCTCAATGGATGGCGTTATTTGTAACTTAGAAGCCGTATGCGACTTAGCTGATAAATACGATGCACTTGTTATGGTTGATGACTCACATGCAGTTGGTTTTGTTGGCGAAAACGGTAAAGGTACACCTGAATACTGCAACGTGCTTGATCGTGTTGATATTATTACTGGTACCTTAGGTAAAGCACTAGGTGGAGCCTCGGGTGGTTATACCTCAGGTAAAAAAGAAATTGTTGAATGGTTACGTCAGCGTTCTCGTCCTTACTTATTCTCAAATTCGTTAGCGCCTTCAATTGTAACGGCGTCAATTAAAGTGTTAGAAATGCTTGAAAATGGCGGTGAGCTTCGCGCTAAGCTATGGTCAAATGCTAAATACTTCCGTGAGCAAATGGAAGCGGCTGGTTTTACCTGTGCAGGTAAAGATCATGCGATTATACCTGTGATGCTAGGAGACGCCAAAGTAGCGTCACTTATGGCTGATAAGTTATTGGCTGAAGGGATTTATGTAACCGGCTTTTCATTCCCTGTTGTACCAAAAGGGCAGGCGCGTATTCGTACCCAAATCTCTGCAGCGCACAGCAAAGAACAGCTTGATACAGCCATTGCAGCATTTACCCGTATTGGTAAAGAGATTGGTGTTATTTAATTTTCTTGTTAAATCGCGGCTGAAGTCGCGATTTTTTAATTGAGTGTGAATTATGAAAGCATTATCAAAGTTAAAAGCAGAGCCAGGCATTTGGATGACAGATGCACCAAAGCCTGAAGTGGGTCATAACGATCTGTTAATTAAGATTCGTAAAACGGCTATTTGTGGCACCGATGTGCATATTTATAAGTGGGATGAGTGGGCACAAAACACCATACCGACGCCTATGGTGGTTGGCCACGAATACGTGGGTGAAGTAATTGACATGGGACAAGAAGTTCGCGGTTTCGAAGTTGGCGACCGTGTATCAGGTGAAGGTCATATAACCTGTGGCCATTGTCGTAACTGTCGTGCTGGGCGCGTTCACTTATGTCGTAATACAACAGGGGTCGGTGTAAACCGCGAAGGCGCATTTGCAGAGTATTTAGTGATTCCTGCATTTAATGCGTTTAAAATCCCAGATAATATTAGCGATGAACTTGCCTCTATTTTTGACCCATTTGGCAATGCAGTACACACGGCTTTATCGTTCGATTTAGTCGGTGAAGATGTCTTGATCACCGGTGCTGGCCCAATTGGTATTATGGCTGCAGCTGTGGCTAAGCATGTGGGTGCACGTCATGTGGTTATTACTGATGTAAATGAATACCGCCTAGACTTAGCACGTAAAATGGGCGCAACGCGTGCTGTAAACGTCGCGAATGAAAAGCTTGAAGATGTAGCTAAAGAGCTGGGTATGACAGAGGGCTTTGATATTGGCCTAGAGATGTCAGGTGTACCAAGTGCATTTAATGCCATGCTAAATAACATGAATCATGGCGGCAAAATTGCCATGTTGGGAATTCCACCTTCAGATATGGCGGTCGATTGGAATCAAGTTATTTTTAAAGGCTTAGTGATCAAAGGTATTTACGGTCGTGAGATGTTTGAAACTTGGTACAAAATGGCTAGTTTGATTCAATCAGGGCTTGATTTAAAACCAATTATTACTCATCAGTATTCAATAGATGACTTCCAAGCTGGCTTTGATATGATGATTTCAGGCCAATCGGGTAAAGTAATTCTTAACTGGGATTAATTACCCCTTGTTAAGAGAATTAAAGGCGGCATTTGTCGCCTTTTTTGTAATTATAAGAGAGTACTATGGCATTTAAACATATATCAATCGCACAAACCCTTGAACTACTCGATAAAGAAGATGTAGTGATTGCTGATATTCGCGATCCTAATTCGTATCAAGCGGGTCATATTCCGGGTTCAGAGGCATTATCTAATGCGAATATTGCCCAATTTATGATGGAAAAAGAGTTTGACCAGCCGATTATTATTGTCTGTTATCACGGTATGAGCTCACAAGGCGCTGCCAGCTACTTAGTAGAGCAAGGCTTTGAAGATGTTTACAGTATGGATGGCGGTTTTACTGCATGGGAAGCCGCTTACAAGGATAAAGTATCACGATGATAGAGCTAGGCAGCCTAACTAACCCTCGCGCTGCACAGGGCTTTATAGATTACTTAAAAAGCCAAGGGTTTAGCGGGCAAATTCGTACTGAGGATGGCCATACGCTTGTCATTAGTGTGGCACCTGAGGACTTTCATGCGGTGCAACCGTTGTGGAATGAATTTGCTAAAAACCCTAATCATGAACGTTATCAACAAGCGTCATGGCAAGTAGGCAGCACGCAATCACCATTAAAATATCAAGGCCAGTCGCTTAATTTAGTCGCGCGGTTTAAAGCCTTAAGTTGGCTTAATCAAAGTGTTAGCATACTGAGTATTATTGTTTATATTGCCTTTTTATTGGGTGCGTTTGAACCTATTTACATGGCGTTGCAGTTTAACCCTGCGTCACCACTTACTTGGTTAACCCCGGCTATAGTGCATTTTAGCGCCATGCATATCGTGTTTAATCTAATTTGGTGGGTTTCACTGGGTGACAATATTGAAAAGCAATGTGGTAAGTCGAGTCTAATCGGACTTTTTTTAGTTACCGCTTTAATAAGTAATTGGGCACAGTACTTAATGGTCGGGCCTAACTTTGGTGGGCTTAGCGGTGTTGTATATGGGTTGTTAGGCTTTTGTTGGATTTACAGCACCCTTAACCCTAAACAGCCTGCACTGGTTACAACTGCAATTGTTGGATTTATGCTGGTATGGTTAGTACTTGGTTTTGCAGATGTATTATTTGTTGGAATGGCTAATTGGGCACACTTAGGTGGGCTCGTTAGCGGTATGGCTTTTGCCTATACCGCTCAGCTTTTTAAAACAAAAAGTGCCTAATGGTATAAATATTTAGTAAATAAGAGATCACGGATGATCTCATGCCCTGTTTCTTCTTTAAGAAGGCTTTTTAGTTTTTCTGCGCTTTTAAGGCGTATTTGCTCGCGTCCTGTTAAAGACTTTATTTTGTTTTCAGGCTCTTTAGATAAAATCTCTACTAACGCATCACGAAGTAACGGCGTGTGGTGTTCCACGATTGCAATATCTGATGTTTTATTAAGCATTAAATCAACAGTGACACGTACATAGCCCATTTTTTTACTCGATGGGCCAATGTAGTTGGTAATAATATCTGGCTCAAACCCAAAATAACCGACAGTAGACTCAGCACGTGCTGATAAGCTAGTTAAGCTGACTAGAAGAATAAAAAGGCCTGTAAATACTGTTTTTTTCATTTCAAAAGCGTTTCCGTAAACTGGTTACAAATAGTTTATACTTATTAGTAAATAAGATACAGCAAGATGCTGTTATTTGTTGAGTTATGTAAAGGCACTCTGTACTCAAGTTTGGGATAGGCAATAGCGAGAGTCAAATGTTGATTAGCTTTTTATAATAACAGGGTGTGCTTGGTAGTGAGTAAATCGCGCTTTTTCAAATCTCTTAGCAATGTTATGATCTTGCTGATTTTTATCAAGTAGAGCTATTGTGATTACGTTTCCTCTTTCTTTATCTGCTGATTGGCAGAGTACTTCTCAAGTCTGTGGCTTATCTAGCGCTGAGCAAGAGTGGCTATTTGAACCGCATTCTTTAACGGCTAAATTAAAAAGCCAGTCGCAGCGTTTTGCTGTAAAGGTGCTGAGCGAGCAAAAAGTTAACCTCTCGCAACCTCAGCAAGCTTTATTAAGTAATGAGGTGAACACCGTACTTAACCGTGAGGTTTTATTGTTGTGTGATGACAAACCGGTTGTATATGCTCAAAGCTGGTTGCCAATATCAAACAACAATACAAATAATCAGCTGCATAATATGGGTGAACGTCCGTTGGGTGATGTCATATTTCAAGACCCTGCGTTAAAGCGCGCTGATATTGAAATTGCTCGCTTTGATGATAACCACTCATTGCAATCACTGGTGAGCGAACTTAATTTACCCATACACATATTATTAGGACGACGAAGCGTGTTCTCTTTGCATGACTACAAATTTTTAGTTTGTGAAGTTTTTTTACCAGGAGCCTATTTATACTCATGAAACTAGCCCCTTTATCGGTAAACCATGTATCGTATTACGTTCAGTTAATGCGAATAGATAAGCCCATAGGCACCTTATTATTACTTTGGCCAACTTATTGGGCGCTGTGGATAGCAAATGAAGGGATACCAAGCCTAACAAACTTCATTGTGTTTACCCTTGGGGTAATAGTTATGCGTAGCGCAGGATGCGTTATCAATGATTTTGCTGACAGGAAAATAGATGGCTCAGTAAAACGAACCTGTCAGCGCCCTTTAGCAACTGGGGCTGTGAGTAGTGGGGAAGCAGTTAGTTTGTTTTTGCTGCTGGTTAGTATCGCTTTTATTTTAGTAATAATGCTAAATACCAATACTATCTTGTTATCGTTTGGGGCGCTTGGGCTCGCGTTTTGTTATCCCTTTATGAAACGTTACACACAACTTCCACAGGTTGTATTAGGGGCTGCTTTTGGTTGGGCAATTCCTATGGTATTTATGGCATCAACAAACTCATTGCCTGTGCAAGCTTGGCTATTATTTGTCGCTAATATTTGCTGGACGGTGGCTTATGACACTATGTATGCCATGGTTGATAGAGATGATGATTTAAAAATAGGGGTTAAATCAACCGCTATTTTATTCGCCAGTTACGATCGCCATATTATAGGGTTGCTTAACGTTATATTCTTAGTATTAATGACATTGATCGGCTTTATTAGCCAAGTTGGAGCAAGCTTTTGGTTAGGGTTAGCGGTTGCTGCGGCTTTATTATTGTATCAACAGCGTTTGATTCATTTACGTCAACGAGATGCCTGTTTTAAAGCGTTTTTGAATAATCATTATGTGGGACTTACTGTATTTATAGGCTTATTATTTTCTTACCCCGTTTTTTCTTAACGGGGTGGGTCGATAATACCACTAATTGACGCATTTTTTCTGAACCAACCAGCAATCGAATAGCGGTTATCAAAAGCAGGAAGTACTTCATGCACAAAGCGTTCGCTTTCAAATAATACCAAAGTGCCTGCAGTGGGTTTTATAACCACTTCTATGTCTTTACTTTTTGGCTTGTAAATAACCAGCTCCCCGCCTTTCTTAGGAGAGTTTAAATACAATACGGTGGTAAAAACTCGATTTGAACGACCTTTGAACGCATCTACATGTTTTTTGTAAAAATCACCCTGCGTATACTTTGCATAGTGACATTCATAATCAAACAAGCCCATGAAAAAGTTACGATTAAGGGTAGTGCGAACAGCTTCCATTATTTGTTGATAGCTAAGCTGTGCATTTGAGCTGCCATCAAACCAGTAGGTTTTATCTTTACGAACGGAATCATCAATTTGTAAATTGTTTAATCGTCCAATACCGGCAAGGCTAAAGTGAGGATTTATTCTATAGCAATCAGCCATCAACTCGGATATTAAGTCACTATCAATGGCGTTTTCAATAATGGCATAGCCATGCGTTTCAATGTGCTCTAGGTAAATTTCAGCAGCTGTAAAGTTATTCATTAACGCTAGTCATAATATAAGGGAGCGTTAGTGTAGTGAAAAAAAACTTTAATGCCACTAATTTATAGTTGTTATAAAACGCATGGAGTCATTTTTTATGCTCTTGAAACCTTCTTAATTAGCGAGAGTAGGTGGTCAACATGCTCACCTGCCTCTATTTGCTGGCTTGTTTGCACCACAAGTTGTTCATGGCTAATATCGTTATTCGTTTTAAGCTGGATTAAGTTATGGTTTTCTGCCACAGAGCTGGTGTGTTCAATACCTGCAATAGCAAAATGATCTGACTTTTCAAGTCCAGCCATTACCTGCTCAATACTACCTACTTTAATAGTTGAAACTTTATTTAACGAGTCTATTACTTCATTAAGCATTGATTGCACTTGTTTTGACTGCGAAAAACAACTGAACATTGGATAGATTTCGAGCTCTTTTTTACTAATATCGCTTTTATTTGCTAAAGGGTGTTGTTTTGAACAAAATAAAATAAGTTGATCAGGTAATTGTATATCGCTACCAATGCTATTGACTATTTGCGAGCATACACTAATGTCAATTTCTCCTTGAAGCAGTTTTCTATGAAGCTCAGTTTTATTTTGCAGCTGCATTTCAATTTTAATATGCGGGTACTGACTCAAAAATTCGCCGCAGGTGATTGGTACTATGCTGCTGGTTGTTGTGGTGTAGCCAATCACTAATTTTTTTTCTTCTGTGCCATTAATTGATTGAAAAGCGCGATGCTTTATTTGTTCTAGCTCATTGAGCGTATTTTTAGCAAAGTCGAGGAAAAGTTCGCCTGCTTGAGTTAACTTAACCGAGCGAGTAGAGCGGGTGACTAGTTCGTAGCCAAGCTCCGTTTCAAGAGTTTGAATGCTACGGGTTAATGCAGATGTACTAATTTGGGTTTGTTCAGCAGCTTGCCTAAAATGACGAAGCAGGCCAAGTGCTACAAACTGTTCTAATTGTTCAAATCTCACTATATAGTCCTTTTTTATAGGTAAGCTAGGGGAATTACAGATTTAATACTGACTTTATATCCCTACAGATCAGTTGAAATAAGGTTTTTAACCACTTATTAAGATTAACTTTCTTTTAATCGTATTTAAAGAGAATAGTTGCAAAATGTTGTTATACCTTTGGGTAATGTTAAATTACTGTAGTGTTTTATTATTGACCAAATTTATGCAATTTTATAACAACTTTACTAAAGTCTCGTTTGGTTAATTGCTGTTTTTGCTTTTAGGATTAGGCTCAATAAAGTTTTTACTAACTCGGTTACTTAAAGGCTTATTTTCAATGTTTTGTAATTCAATTTCTATGGCATCACAAGAAATATGAATTTCAAATAATGAAGTAAGCAAAGATAAGCTCAAGCAGCTTAAACTGACACCAAATAAAATAATGCCCGTGGTATTAAATTCTATAAATAATGCAAACATAGATAACGTACATAATAAAAAAGAGGCCACTCCGTATACTTGCATGGTCCTTATTAGTTTTATTCGCTTTCTAAGATTAGTTATTTGCGCCACTACAACAGGACGAATAGACTCACCTTCACGGGCATTCAATTCTCGTATTAGTTGCGCAAGTACTAAAAATCGGTTTGTATAGGCAAGTAATAACAATGAGATGGCTGGAAAAAGTAAACCTGGGGTAGTTAGCGTCATAATGTGTCCTTAAATCATATTATTTGCTTTAGGTTACGCGGGCTTATTGTACACATAAAGTAAATGAGGTGGATATTGCAAAATACTAATAATAGCCAATCAAATGTAACATCATTTGATTGGGTGACGCTTTATAATGCAGAAAATAGTTTAGAGGCCAATATAATAAAAGGACTGATTCTTAATGCGGGAATTGAGTGCCAGATAAAAGGTGAAATACTGCAAGGCGCAATGGGCGAGATCCCATTTGAACAAACACAAGTAAGTGTGCAGGTTTATGCGATAAAAGAGCGCCATGCACGTGAAATATTGGTAAACTATCAGCAAGTAAAACAATCCGCTCCAGATTGGGTGTGCCCTAACTGTAATGAGCATAATGGATCAACATTTGATTTTTGTTGGTCATGTGGGACCTTAAAGAATGACAAAAGCGAATAATTTTCAGCGTATTAGAGAGTTAAATTATTTACAAAAAGCGGTATTGGCCAGTGCGTTAATAGAGCGTATGTTGCCTAATTATGGGCTATTTAGTGAGGCTACCGGCTTTGGCGATGAGGTTATTTTACGCAATGCTTTAAATGTATGTTGGGAAAAAATACTCCTTCCTAAAAGTAAAATTGATTTAGAAAAGCAAGTTGAAAAAATAGAACCTAATGTTCCTGAACTTGCCGATTTTGATATGTTTGGTACCTATCCTGCAATCGATGCTGCCACCTCATTACTGAGTTTAATGCATGGCCTTTTAGCACAAGATGAGCAAGAGTTTGTTAATGTGAGTAAAATATCACAGGCCACCGTAGCTCGCTTTATTGAGTACCAAATGACGGTTGAAGGTGATGTTGCCGATAACAAAGCGGTGCGTGAACACCCACTGATGCAATACGAAATAGAGGTATTAGGTGAACTAATTGATTTTGTAGAAGCAATGGGGCGTATCACTGCTGAAAATGTGAAAGCATTGAAAAAGCATGTCCTTGCTGATGGCCAAACTAACATTGGTTTAGCACTGTAAGTTATTTGTTTTAAACACCTTGTTAGGTGGCAGGAGAATTAACAATGCGAATTTTAGGCATTGAATCATCATGCGATGAAACTGGTATTGCTATTTATGATGACGAAAAAGGGCTGCTAGCCCATCAATTATATAGCCAAGTAAAAGTACATGCAGACTATGGTGGTGTAGTACCTGAACTTGCCTCGCGCGATCACGTACGTAAAACATTGCCGCTTATTGATGCGGCATTTGCGCAAGCGGGTTGTGGTCCTGAAGATTTAGATGGTATTGCTTATACGGCAGGGCCAGGTTTAGTAGGGGCTTTGTTAGTAGGTACCTCAATTGGTCGCTCTTTAGCATATGGCTGGGATATCCCAGCGGTGGCAGTGCACCATATGGAAGGGCATTTATTAGCGCCAATGCTTGAGGAAAACGTCCCCGAGTTCCCATTTATTGCCTTATTGGTTTCTGGCGGTCATACCATGATGGTAAAAGTTGCTGGTATTGGTCAATACGAAGTATTGGGTGAGTCGGTAGATGATGCTGCTGGTGAAGCATTTGATAAAACAGCCAAGTTACTTGGGCTTGATTATCCAGGCGGCCCTCGTTTGGCTAAAATGGCTGAACAAGGTGTTGCTAAGCGATTTGTTTTTCCGCGTCCAATGACAGACAAACCTGGCTTAGATTTTAGCTTTAGTGGCCTAAAAACCGCCGCTTCAATTGCTATTCGTGAAAACGACAGTGATGAGCAAACAAAAGCAGATATTGCTCATGCATTTCAAACGGCCGTTATTGATACTTTAGTAATTAAGTGTAAGCGCGCATTAAAACAAACCGGTATTAAGCGCTTAGTAATAGCCGGTGGCGTAAGTGCTAATACGCAATTACGTTTGCAATTAGAGCGTGTGATGCAAGGTATGAAGGGCGAAGTGTTTTACCCTCGTACTGAGTTTTGTACTGACAATGGTGCAATGATAGCGTATGCCGGTATGCAGCGTTTAAAAGCGGGGCAGTTTGCTACGCTTGATATGAAAACTAAACCGCGCTGGCCAATCGATAGCTTAGAAGCAATATAGTTAACCAGAATTCAGGTTAGTTATTACTTCTTATCATCTGTAGGGGCTTGTTTAGTCCCTACTTTTGGTTCTTCCCCTTTAAATAAACGCACAATATTAGTGCGATGCCTAATAATGATCAGTAGCGTAATAAAGGTCACCGGTAAGGTGTATAACGGTTTAATCCACCATGTGTATAAAGGGGCTAGCGTAACGGCCACTAACGCGGCAAGTGATGAGTAACGAGTAATCGCGACAATCAGCAACCAAGTACCAATCAATAACCCTCCTAAAGAAAGCCCTATCGGTAGTAACGAGCCAAATGCAGTTGCAACCGCCTTACCGCCCTTAAAACTAAAGAATAATGGGTACATATGCCCTAGGCATGCAGCAACGGCGATTAAACCAAGCTCTAATGGCTCGAGTTTTAAAAAATAAGCGCCCCAAACAGGGATTGTGCCCTTTAAAATATCGAAGACTAAAACTAAGCATGCAGGAAGTGACCCGCCTAAGCGGTAAACATTGGTTGCACCTGGATTATTGGAGCCATGCGTGCGTGGATCGGGGAGTTTGAATAGCCGCGACACTAAAATGGCCGATGAAATCGAGCCGAGCAAATAGGCTAAAACAAACATTAAAATGACTAACACGCGCTTCCTTATTTTTTAATCATTACTTTTAAGCTATTATTGGCGTCAAAATTTACGGGCTTCTTAAATTACTCGCAATTTTGTAACGATTCTATTGTAGAAGTAATTTTAGTATATTTAAACACTGATTAAAGTATATACAGTATTAATTTGATTGATACAATATGTAATTAACTCAGTGACTTGTTACAGTCATTTGGAGTATCAATGGACAAGGTATTTATATCACAATTGCATGTCGAAACGATTATCGGGGTGTATGATTTTGAAAAGAAAAGTAAACAAAGCCTGTACTTTGATATTGAAATGTTAAGCGACATCAAGCCCGCAGCGCAAAACGACGATATTAACTTGGCACTGGATTACGCTAAGGTAAGTGAGCGTGTTATCGAACACAGTACGGCTAAACCGGTAGAGCTTTTAGAAACACTGGTGGAGCAATTAGCGCAAATCATTTTAACCGAATTTAATACCCCACAAGTGACAATAAAAGTAAGTAAGCCCGCTGCAGTTGCACAAGCGCAAACCGTCGGTGTAGAAATAACGCGTAACAAGGTTCTTGCTTAAATGGCGCAAATATTTATTAGCCTAGGGTCAAACATTAATAAAGCAGAGCATATCAGGCGTGCTTTAGTGGCGTTAAATAAACACTTTAAAAATACACAACATTCTTCGGTATTTGAAAGTGAAGCGGTGGGTTTTGCCGGTAATAACTTTTACAACTCCGTACTCGCTGCCACTACCGAAATGGTGCTTGAAGATGTGTGTGCGTTATTAAAACAAATAGAGCGCGATAATGGTCGCAAAGCAAATGATAAAAAATTTAGCCCGCGCACCTTGGATCTCGATTTACTCTTTTACGATGATGTCATTTGCGAGAGCCCAGCTCAACTACCACGTGACGAAATTACCAAAAATGCCTTTGTATTACAGCCTTTAGCAGAGGTGGCTCCTGATTTTTATCACCCTGTAGCAAAAAAAACGATTGCCCAAATATGGAATGCATATAACAACCCTCAACAAAAACTATGGAAGGTGGAGTTTTCTAACCCATGAGTATTATAGAAATAATTGTTTTAGCCCTAATTCAGGGATTTACTGAATTTTTACCTATATCGAGTTCTGCACACTTAATTTTACCGTCGCAAATTTTAGGCTGGGAAGATCAAGGCTTGGCATTTGATGTTGCCGTTCATGTAGGAACGTTAATTGCTGTTGTTATTTATTTTCGTAAAGAAGTGGCCGATATACTCGGTGCTTGGTTTAAATCGTTTGGTGCACAAGGTACAACAGATGACAGCAAACTAGGCTGGTGGATAATTTTAGGTACTGTGCCTGCCGCTATTTTAGGGCTATTGCTAAAAGATTTTGTTGAACTGTATTTGCGCAGTGCATGGGTGATTGCAACCACAACCATCGTATTTGGTTTGTTGTTGTGGTACGCCGATGCTAAAGGTAAGCAAATAAAAACAATTTATCAGCTTAATTGGAAAACCGCACTCATCATTGGCTTTGCGCAAGCCGTTGCGATGATCCCAGGGACTTCTCGCTCAGGTATTACCATGACCGCGGGTTTAATGCTGGGTATGAATAAGCAAAGTGCAGCCCGTTTTTCGTTTTTGCTGGCTATTCCGATTATTTCAATGATGGGCCTTTATTACACAGCAGAGCTAGCGCTTGGCGATCATATTGTTGATTGGACTGCTTTATTGTTGGGTGTAGTGCTGTCGTTTTTATCAGCTTATGCCTGTATTTTTATGTTTTTAAAAGTGATTGAACGAATGGGTATGCTGCCATTTGTTATTTATCGTTTGTTATTAGGCATCGGCTTAATATTCTTTTTAATGCTATAAGCCATTAATCTTTAAAAAGCCTCCCACCTTGGGAGGCTTTTTTATTTGCGCCAAACATCGCATCGGCGCTGTCTTGTTGAAATACCAAACATCTGCTGCAAATTTACCTAGAAAGCTCAACAGACCCTGATGGTAACTTGATCTAAATTTTGGCATTATAGCGCCATTAAAGTTCGCCTTAGAGCACATTCCGCGCAGGATGAAAGGATAGTAAATGCATATACATATTTTGGGTATTTGTGGCACATTTATGGGTGGTATTGCCGCTATAGCTAAATCATTAGGTCATCACGTTACCGGGTCTGATCAAAACGTTTACCCACCAATGAGTACCCAATTAGAAGAGTTAGGAATCGAGCTAACCCAAGGCTATGATGTATCTCAACTAGAACCGGCACCCGACATAGTCGTCATAGGTAATGCTATGAGCCGAGGGAATCCGTGTGTTGAATATGTACTCGATAAGAGCTTGCCTTATACCTCAGGCCCAGAGTGGCTTAAGCATAATTTACTACAAAAATCATGGGTGCTGGCGGTGGCAGGAACCCATGGTAAAACAACGACTGCCAGTATGCTGGCATGGATATTAGAATATGCAGGTTTAAAACCAGGCTTTTTAATTGGCGGGATCGTGCAAAGTTTTGGTCTTTCGGCTCGGGTTGGGCAAACGCCTTTTTTTGTTATAGAAGCCGATGAATACGACACCGCCTTTTTCGATAAACGTAGTAAGTTTGTTCATTATTTACCGCGAACACTCATTTTAAACAATCTTGAATTTGATCATGCTGATATTTTTGAAGATTTAAATGCGATTAAAAAACAATTTCACCATTTGATACGTACACTACCGCAAAGCGGGAAAGTATTGTGGCCAAAAGATGATGAGGCTCTGAGCGATGTTATAGCAAAAGGGCTGTGGAGCGAGAGCGAAACATTAGGCGATGATTGGGATTATCAGCTACTTAAAGCGGATGGTTCTCAATTTAATGTGTTATTAAACACGCAACTGCAAGGTGTAGTTAACTGGCAGGCAATTGGTGAGCATAACGTTAAAAATGCCATGATGGCCATTGCAGCAGCGCGCCATGTAGGAATAGCTATTGAGCACAGTATTGCGGCTTTAGGCGAATTTATCAGCCCAAAAAGGCGGATGGAGCTTAAAGCGGATATAAATAACATTAAAGTGTATGATGATTTTGCCCATCATCCTACCGCGATACAAACAACGCTTGCGGGGCTGCGCGCCAAAGTGGGCAATGACAAAATTATTGCGATTTTAGAGCCGCGTTCTAACACCATGAAAATGGGAGTTCATCAATTTACATTGTTAGACTCATTACGCGATGCGGATGAGGTGCTACTGTTTGAACCAGAAAACTTAAGCTGGTCGCTCAAGGAGCAAGCAGAAAAAGCCGGTATGCAGTGTTTTGATTCTACAATCGCCATTATCGAAACAGTGCTTGAAAGTATTGAGCCAAATCAACATGTTTTAATTATGAGTAATGGTGGTTTTAATGGCCTTCATCAACAACTTGTTGATGGCTTGGCCAATAAATACAGCGGAGAATAATGTGCAATTTAAAGATAAAATCACCTTAGCATTTAGTGGTGCATCAGGCGCTCCATATGGATTGAGGTTGCTAGAAGTGTTGCTTGAGCAGCAGTTTCAAGTGTATGTGCTTATTTCAAGTGCCGCGCGGGTAGTCTTTGATACCGAATCAAATGTTAAACTATCAGCAAATGAAGACAAGGCCACAGAGCAATTAAGTCTGTTATATAACGCAAAACCTGGGCAGTTAAAGGTATTTGGTAAAGATAATTGGTTTAGTCCGGTAGCTTCGGGCTCTGCAGCGCCGAAAAAAATGGTAGTATGTCCATGTAGCGCAGGCTCTGTGTCTGCCATTGCAGTCGGCGCATCAGATAATTTATTAGAGCGCGCCGCCGATGTGGTGATAAAGGAGCGAGGCCAGCTTATTTTAGTGCCACGCGAAACGCCATTTAGCGAAATTCATTTAGAAAACATGCTTAAATTATCGCGTTTAGGTGTAACAATTATGCCTGCAGCACCTGGGTTTTATCATCAACCGCAAAGCATAGAAGACTTGGTTGACTTTATGGTGGCGCGAATTTTAGATCATTTAAATATTGAACATAATCTCACGAAGCGTTGGGGTTATGGTGAGGGTAAGAAATGAATAAGCAAAATATTGCTTTAAATATTGAAGGCCTTACCAAGGTTTACAAAAATGGGGTAGAGGCAGTAAAAGGGGTTGATTTACAAGTTCACGAAGGTGACTTTTTTGCATTACTTGGCCCGAATGGGGCGGGTAAATCAACCACTATTGGGGTAATTTCTTCACTGGTTAATAAGACCAAAGGCAAAGTTGAAGTATTTGGTCACGATATTGATACCGACCTTGAGGCGGCTAAAGCGAATTTAGGCCTAGTACCACAAGAGTTTAACTTTAGTCAGTTTGAAACGCTGAGCCAAATACTCGTTAATCAAGCAGGTTACTACGGTGTACCGCGCGGCGAAGCACATAAACGTGCAGATAAATACTTAGCGCAGCTTGGATTAATCGAGAAAAAAGATAAGCAAGCGCGTACCTTATCTGGTGGTATGAAACGCCGTTTAATGATTGCACGTGCCTTAATGCATGAGCCCAAATTACTTATTTTAGATGAGCCGACAGCGGGTGTTGATATAGAGCTTCGCCGTTCAATGTGGGACTTTTTAAGGCAAATTAACGAACAAGGTGTGACCATTATTTTAACAACCCACTACCTTGAAGAAGCTGAACTGCTTTGTAAAAACATCGCCATTATTGATACCGGGCGAATTGTTGAAAACACCACGATTAAAGCCCTGCTTGCTAAATTAGACAAAGAAACCTTTGTATTGGATTTAAAACAACCGTCTAAACCCGTAACGCTAGATGGATACAAATTTACTATGGGGGATGATCACACCATTGAAGTTGAAGTGGCTAAATCTCAAGGATTAAACGCGGTGTTTACAGCATTGACTGAACAAGGTAATACCGTGCTGAGCATGCGAAACAAAGCGAATCGATTAGAAGAATTATTTGTAGGTTTATTAGAGCAAGGGCGGGGCGAATAAATGTTTAAATATGGCGTAGCCTTAAAAAGTATTTGGATTAAAGAGTGCATTCGCTTTTTGCGTATTTGGGTGCAAACCTTAGTACCGCCAGCGATCACGATGAGTTTATATTTTGTTATTTTTGGTAACCTAATTGGCTCGCGTATTGGTGACATGGGCGGTTTTAGCTATATGGAGTTTATTGTCCCTGGCCTTATTATGATGTCAGTTATAACTAACTCTTATTCAAATGTTGCCTCTAGCTTTTACTCAACTAAGTTTCAAAAAAGTATTGAAGAGTTATTAGTTGCACCTGTGCCTAATTACATCATTGTACTGGGTTATATGGGCGGAGGTATGACCCGTGGCATTATGGTTGGCTTTATCGTAACGTGCGTTTCTTTATTTTTTGTTGATATACAAATACATAATATTTTTGTGATTATAGCCACTGTTATTCTCACCTCGGCGGTGTTTGCCTTGGGCGGGTTAATTAACGCTATTTATGCAAACAGCTTTGATGACATAAGTATTATCCCTACCTTTATTTTAACGCCGTTGACCTATTTAGGCGGGGTGTTTTATTCAATCACTTTACTGCCTGATTTTTGGCAAATGGTGTCGCAAATAAACCCAATTATTTATATGGTTAACGCATTTAGATATGGTTTTTTAGGTGTTTCGGATGTAGATTTATCGGTCGCAATGGGTGTGTTGTTGGTGTTTATCAGCGTCCTATTTACTTTAGCACTGACGCTAATTAAAAAAGGTGTGGGGCTAAGACACTAATGAGCGATGCAAATTCACGTAGTATTGTATCTAATCAAGCGGGACTTCATGAAAAGCTTGATAAAATAGTTAATAAACACTTACAGGCTGAGTTTAAAAAGCCAATTGCAACGCATACGCAAACCGCATTTGATGAAGTTAATGCTAAAGTGCAAGCCTTTAATGGGCCGCTTATTTTAGACTCCTGTTGTGGGGTCGGAGAGAGCACCGCTAATTTAGCAAAACGTCATCCTGAAGCGTTAGTCATAGGTATTGATAAGTCATCTCATCGACTTGATAAGCATGATGTTGAATATAAACAAAGTGAAAGTGGTCAATACATTTTAGTGCAAGCTGACTTAAATGACTTTTGGCGTTTAGCGGTGGCTGCTAATTGGCAGCCTACGCATCACTATTTGCTTTACCCTAACCCTTGGCCTAAGTCTAAACACATACAAAGGCGCTGGCATGGGGCGGCTATATTCCCGTTTATTGTAAAGTTAGGTGGTTTACTTGAGGTGCGCAGTAATTGGGATATTTATGTTAAAGAGTTTGCCAGAGCGCTTGAATTAGCGGGGAATCCATGTGAAACCGAATTGTTTGAGTCAGACGAAGCAATTACCCCTTTCGAACGTAAGTACTGGGCCAGTGGCCAGCAAAGCCACCGGCTTGTTATAAATCTTATATAGCTAATTGTTGCTTAAAGTGAGTCACGTGTGGCGTTGGTTTACCAAGGTAACTACCTTGCATCAGCGTCACATTTAGTTTATTGAGTAGCTCGGCAACCGTGTTATTTTCTACCGCCTCAACAACCAATTCAAGTTCAAGCTGCTGGGCTATATCAGCAATATAGGCGATAAATAGCGACGTATTTTCATCATTTACCAGTTGCTTGGTGATCGCACCATCGAGTTTAATGCCATCTACCTCAATCTTTAACGTATTGAGCGTATTAATAAACTCATTACCCCAACAATGCATCACGATTTTTGCCCCTTTACTTTTCACCATCGCAATAAATGATTTTATTTCATAGTAGTGTGTAATGACCTGCGACTCTAATATTGAAATAGTAATGTTTTCAGGGTTGGGGTAGCGATGAAGCTCATACGCTATGTGATCATAAATAGTGGGATCTGCAATATTTTCAGCGCACACAGTTAACCCCCAGCTGATTGCTGATTTGCGAAAGCGCGAAATGCATTGAGTAAATAAGGTACGTGTTAACATCCCATCCATACGCAGCCTATTTACTGCATTAGAAAAGGTATCAGGGGTTAAAATCTCCCCATGTGAGGTCACTATTCTTGGTGAGCAGTCATACCTAATAATGGCATTGGTATTGGTATCTATAACAGGTTGAAAATAAGGAACAACGCGATGGGCATCAAACGCTTCACGAATTTCCTTTGCTATTTCTACATTGTATAAATACAGAGATTTAGCGTCGTTAATCGCTTCTGAGTAGTTTACTATGGGTTGAACACCTTGCCTTGATTGTAGCAAAGCAATGTGGGCATTCTTAAGCAGTAATGACTTATTCCCTCTTGCGACTCCAGCGTTGAGTGTAATATAAATAAATGGGTCTGTAATAAAAGGTGTATTTTTATTATGGGATTGAATAATGCTGTAAAGCTCATCAAAAGGTGTTTCTTTACTGGTTAAAATGGCCAGCTTGTTGGTCGCAATACGATAAATACGTGATTGCAGACGGTTTTGCTGCTTAAAGTGACTAAGTAGTTTTTTCATCACTTCATCGGCTGTTTTTGTGCCAAAAAAACGGCTGATATTATCAATTTCGTTCACTAAAATAATCGCAATTTGTAAATGATGTTCATTGCTTTTTTTTAGCCGTTTTTCTAAGGCAATATGATTTTCGAATCCGCTTGCATGGTCGCTCATTAATGAACGACGTACTCCATAGTAATAAAGAGTATAAATTATTAATAAAATAATAATTACGCAGCAAAAATGAAACATAGATTGATATAAGTCTGTTTTTAATGCATTGCTAATTTTATCAACGCTAATATCTGCAGCTGTAATATAGGTTCTGCCATTTTTTGCCAGATGAGGAATATATACTGTTTTAGAATGGCCGCGATGCGCTGTTGAGGTTTCAAAAATAGGGGCCGTTGATAAAAATGCAGCCATAGTTATTGGCGTGGCTTCGGGATAAAGATCTAAAAACTGAGTAACTTTACCGTTATTTTGATCATCTTGAGTGTAGCTAGAGGCAGTAAAATAAACATTTTCATCAATCAGTACCATTGAATATAAATAATCTATATTTAAATCATTGGCCAATGCCGAAAGCTGGTCGGCTTTATTTTGATAGCTTGAAAAGCTAATTTCTTGCGCTACTTTATCGTGATAATCATTACCTAAAATGTACTTTACGCTGGTGGCTGCATTTAATAAACGATTATCAATGCTGCGTATCACATCATTATTGATGGCAGTGTAGGTGTAGTAACTGTAAATTATTAAGCTGACTAAAAAAAAGACGGTACCGAGCGCCAACCGAGTTAATTTTAGATTTCCTTTTAGCATGCAACATCCTTATTTTTTGTTAGATTTATTATACTTAAAAATTATAAATGCCCAATATTTTAATTACCCTTTGTACTAAATATAAAAAATAGTGAAATGTTATCTATTTTGTATTGTCTTTTATGGCTTAAAACGAGACATTTTTGTCATATTGCAGTAAAGTTAGCGCAATTTTTTAGAAATGCCGTTGCTTAAAAACACCTTAAATTAGCGTGTTTTACAAACTAACAGGTGTTTTAGTCACACACTAGGTATGAAGATGGATCAAAAGCGTTGTGCCGTCGCCTCTAAAGAAAGCCTCAAACGGATATTTACCGTTCCAGAGGCCCCTGACTCAACTTTGAGCAAAATAGAGCTTGAAATTTCGAGTAATTTAGCAGGTTTCTTAAACGAAAATATCGCGGCAATTGAAAAACCATTACATGAAATAGAAAAAGATTTTCAATCGGCGGCTATCCCTGAAGAGCCAACGTTTGTGTCTTGCTATGCCCAAGATATTATGGAACAGCTGGTTGCTCATTCTGTACATACCGCAGCGCCAAGCTTTATTGGTCACATGACATCTGCTCTGCCACATTTTTTACTGCCGTTATCGAAATTAATGGTCGGGCTAAATCAAAACCTTGTAAAAATAGAAACCTCAAAAGCGTTTACCCCATTAGAGCGTCAAGTTTTAGGAATGATGCATCATTTAGCTTATAGACAAAATGATGGCTTTTATTCTAAATGGATGCACAGTGCAAAAACCTCTTTAGGAGCATTTTGCTCTGGTGGCACAGTAGCTAACATTACAGCACTTTGGATTGCTCGCAACCGCTTATTGAAAGCGGATGGCAACTTTAAAGGCATTGCTGCACAAGGTTTAGTGGCGGGAATGCTCCACTATGGTTACAAAGGACTGGCGGTTTTAATCTCTGAGCGAGGTCATTACTCATTAGGCAAATCGGTTGATTTATTAGGTATTGGCCGTGAGAATTTAATTGGTATTAAAACATCGGCTGATAATAAAGTTGATGTAGATGCTATGCGAGAAAAAGCGCTAGAGCTTGAAGCGCAAGGCATTAAAGTGATGGCAATTATTGGTGTAGCCGGAACGACTGAAACTGGTAATATCGATCCACTTGAAGACATGGCTAATTTAGCACAAGAGATTAATTGCCACTTTCATGTTGATGCGGCGTGGGGCGGAGCTACTTTACTGTCTAATACCCATAGGCATTTATTAAAAGGTATTGAGCATGCAGATTCAATCACCATTGATGCGCATAAACAAATGTATGTACCGATGGGAGCAGGTTTGGTGCTGTTTAAAGACCCTGCTGCAACTGATGCCATCGAACACCATGCTGAATATATTTTACGTAAAGGCTCTAAAGATTTAGGCAGCCATACCCTTGAGGGGAGCCGCCCTGGTATGGCGATGTTAGTGCATGCTTGCTTACGTGTTATTGGTCGTAAAGGCTATGAAATGCTTATCGATCGCAGTATTAAAAAAGCGCGTTATTTTGCTGATTTAATAAAAGCCGATGAAGACTTTGAGTTAATATCAGAGCCAGAACTTTGCTTACTGACCTATCGCTATGTACCAAAACAAATTAAACACGCGATAGCCCAAGCTGATGCACAAACCCGTTTAGACATTTTTGCCGCGCTTAATCGTTTTACTGCCAGCATGCAAAAACGCCAACGTGAATCGGGTCGCTCATTTGTATCGCGTACGCGTTTAACGCCAGTACAATATGATAATCAACCAACCGTGGTATTTAGAGTGGTACTTGCGAACCCGCTTACATCGGGCGCTATTTTAAAAGAGATATTAGAAGAGCAGAAAGAACTAGCACAAACTGATCCGGTATTTAAAAAGTATTTACGAAAATATATGTAATTACAATTACAATTACAATTACAATTACAATTACAATTACAATTACAATTACAATTACAATTACAAATGCAATGACAAATGCAATGACAAAAAAGACGCGACTAAGCGTCTTTTTTGTTACTAATTAAAAGCAACTTGCTTTTATAAGGTTGCTGATAATTTGTTGCGAAGGTTTTATTTTTTCCATTGCTAAAAATTCATCGGGCTGATGCGCTTGGTTAATTGAACCCGGTCCCATTACGATGGTTTCACAACCGAGTTGTTGTAAAAATGGCGCTTCGGTACAGTAGTTAACAGCGACTGCTTTTTGCCCTGCTATATTTTCGGCTAATTTAACTAAAGCGCTATCTGTGCTTCCCGTAAAGGCAGGAATGGGTTCATGTAAATCAATAACGCTTACAGCATTAGGGTATTGCTGGTTTATATCGTAGGTTGCATCAAGCACGAGCGCTTGAAACTCTTGCACGCTTAAACCGGGGAGAGGGCGCATATCAATGTGCATTTCGCAGCAGCCACAAATTCGGTTGGCATTGTCACCCCCATGAATATTGCCTAAGTTGAGTGTTGGATAAGGAATTTCAAAGTGGTTTATTGAATATTTATTCTTAAGTTGTTCTTTTAAGATCAGTAACTTTGTAATCACTTTATGCATTACTTCGATGGCGTTAAGGCCCCGTTCGGGATCAGAGCTATGTCCTGAACGACCAACGACTCTGATTGCTGTACTCATATGACCTTTATGGGTAAATACGGGGGTCATATCTGTTGGCTCACCAATAATACAGCGGCTTGGCTTTAAATTTGGGTGCTTACAAATTTGCTGCGCGCCAGCCATGGTGGTTTCTTCATCGGCGGTCGCTAATATTAAAATAGGTTGAGTTTGTTGCTTTTCATCAAGCTCACTAATAGCCTGCAGTACAAAAGCAAAAAAGCCTTTCATATCAATACTGCCTAAACCATATAATTTGTTATCAAGCTCGGTTAATTTAAATGGATTTTGATTCCAGCGGCTATCATCAAATGGCACCGTATCGGTGTGTCCCGCAAGCATTAACCCGCCATCGCCTTGTCCGCGTTTTGCTAATAAGTTGTAGCGGCCTTTACCACCTTCTAACTCTATTATTTCACAGGTAAAACCTAAGCTTTCACACCACTGAGCGAGTAGTTCAATTACGCTTTTATTGCTCATACACAAATGCTCTTCAATAGCACTAATAGAGGGGGCAGCAATCAATTGCTGGTACATCGAAATAAATGACGGCAGAGACATAAAAAAATCCAAAATAAGTATTCAATTTAATTGCATAACAATATAAAAGTATTTATGATGAATATCAATTCACTTTTTAAGCATAAATATATTAAAGTTACGCCATGAAAATAATACGACGATAGTTATCACTCATTAATTTAATCAGCTTAGCTAGGTTGCAACCTAGTGTAAGTAAATAACATGGAATGTAGTCACTAATTTTAGATAAAGAGTAAATAATGAACGTAGTAATTATAGGTGCCAGCGGTTACAGCGGCGCAGAATTGGCTAGTTTAGTTGCCAAACATCCAGCATTAACATTATCAGCATGTTATGTATCAGCACAAAGCTTAGATAAACATAAATTGCTCAGTGAATTATACCCTGAGCACTTAGGGTTACTTGACTTACCTTTGCAACCGCTTAATGAGAGTGCGTTGAGTGATATAGCTCATTTAGCAGACTATGTGTGTTTATGTACTGATCATAAAGTAAGTGTTGATTTAGCCCCTCAGTTTTTAGCGATGGGCAAGAAGGTATTTGACCTTTCGGGTGGTTATCGCCTAGCAAGTAATAACGATTATGTTACTTATTATGGTTTTGAACACCAGCATCCAGAACTTCTTAATGAAGCAGCATATGGTCTTGCAGAGTGGAATAGTGAGGCCATTGCAAAGGCGCAGTTAGTTGCTGTAGCTGGCTGCTACCCAACTGCTGCATTAAACGCATTAAAGCCTCTTCAGCAAGCTGGGTTACTAAGTGATGAGCGGATTATTATTAATGCTGTATCGGGAGTAACTGGAGCTGGTCGTAAAGCAAGTATTGGCACGCATTTTTGCGAAGTATCGCTTGCTGCTTATGGTTTGTTTAACCATCGTCATGGGCCTGAAATACAGCAGCATCTTGGCCATAACGTACTATTTACCCCTCATTTAGGTAATTTTCCTCGCGGTATTTTAGAAACCATTTATGTACAGCTAAAACCGGGTGTGACTAGTGAGCAAGTAACTAAAGCGTATCAAGTATTAGCGGATGAGCCGTTAATTCGATTGCTTGGTGGCAAAATTCCCTCAATTAAAGGGGTAGCAAAACAACCCTATGTTGATATTGCGTGGCAGCAGCAAGACTCACAATTAATAGTGATGGCAGCGATTGACAATTTACTAAAAGGGGCGGCTGGTCAGGCTCTGCAATGTATTAATTTGTCAATGGGTTTGCCCCACACTACAGGTTTAGTAGGAGCGTTTAAATGAGCAGTAAAACGTGGGTTATTAAACTCGGTGGCGCAGTACTCAATACTGAAAATGCCGCTAAAGCGCTTTTTGAGGTTCTTAATGAGCAACATGATGCACAGTTTGTCATTGTTCATGGCGGTGGCTCATTAGTTGATCATTGGTTAGCAGAAGCCGGTTTTGCCAGTGCTAAACACCAAGGTTTGCGTATCAGCCCTAAAGAACAGATGCCTTATATTGTAGGAGCATTAGCGGGAACAGCAAACAAACAATTAATGGCGCAAGCAATGACTGCTGGGCACAAACCCGTTGGCTTGAGTTTATATGAAGCTGGAATAACAGCATCACAAAAATTAAAAGCGCTAGGGCAAGTAGGTCAATGCCATAGTAATGATGATTCTATTATTAATGAATTACTCAGTGGCGGGCGTTTACCTATAGTCAGCTCCATCGGTTTTGATGAGCAAGGGCTTTGGTACAACGTTAATGCTGACGAAGCAGCAGCAGCGATTGCGAGTAATTTAAACGCCGAACTTATTTTTATGACGGATGTGGAAGCGGTGCTTGATGCGAATAAGCAGCCTTTACATCAACTTGACACAAAACACATTGATACTTTAATTGCAGAGGGAGTAATTGTGGGCGGGATGGAGGTCAAAGTTAAGACCAGTCTTCACGCTGCCCAACATTTACGACGCGGTGTGTACATTTCCAGCTGGCAAAAGCCAGAAAACTTAACTGCTTTGCTGCAAGGCGAGCATGTCGGAACTAAAGTAACACCATAGGTTGAACATGTTTAAAGATTTTTTAACGGGTCTAGAATTAGACCAACAAGGCGCACTAAATTTATTAAAGTTAGCGCAAGATATTAAAGAAAGCCCAAGTAAATATAGCCAAGTGCTAGCTGGTAAGTCAGTGGTTACTTTGTTTGAAAAGCAAAGTTTACGTACTCGCCTTTCATTTGATATTGGTATAAACCGTTTAGGGGGCCATGCGGTATACCTTGACCAACAAAATGGTGCAATGGGCGCCCGCGAATCAATAAAAGATTTTGCCTTAAATATTTCGACTTGGGCTGATGGTATTGTTGCGCGGGTTAATCAGCACAGTACGTTAACGACACTCGGTGAGTATTCATCCGTTCCTGTGATTAACAGTTTGTGTGATTTATATCACCCATGCCAAGCATTAGCTGATTTTTTAACGCTACAAGAAGTACATGGTGATGTTAGCCAGTTAAAGCTTGCCTACCTAGGTGAGGGCAATAATGTAACGCACTCATTAATGCTATTAGCCGCTACTTTAGGAACAGACTTTGTCGCTGTAACACCAAAAGGCAGCTCGCCCGATTCGCAAATTCTTAAAAAAGCAGAGCAAATAGCAGCGATGAATGGCGCTTCTGTAATGGTAAGTGACAGGGTTGAGGCTGCAGTAGGCGCTAATGTTGTTTACGCCGATACCTGGGTATCAATGGGGGATACAACTCCTCTTGAGCAAGTAAAAGAAAAATACATGCCTTATCAATTAAACCAGGCATTACTTAAAAAAACCGGGGCTACCACGGTATTACATTGCCAACCGGCACACCGTGAGTTTGAAATTACTTCTGAGGTAATGGATGGCCCTGCATCAAAAATTATACAGCAAGCAGAAAACCGCATGCATGCGCAAAATGCGCTATTAGTTACATTGTTAAATCCAAATTTTGTTAAGGAACACCTATGAGTTCAATTAAAAAAGTCGTTTTAGCCTATTCAGGTGGTCTTGATACATCGGCTATCGTGCCATGGTTAAAAGAGAACTACGGCTGTGAAGTTATTGCCTTTGTTGCCGATGTTGGCCAAGGAGCTGAAGAACTTGAAGGCGTAGAAGCTAAAGCTATAGCGTCTGGTGCATCTGAGTGTTACGTGGTTGATTTAAAAGATGAGATGGTAAGCGATTATATTTACCCAACGCTTAAAACGGGTTCTATATATGAAGGGACTTATTTACTTGGTACTTCTATGGCGCGTCCAATCATTGCTAAAGCGCAAGTTGAAATTGCACGTAAAGTAGGTGCCGATGCACTTTCTCATGGCTGTACGGGTAAAGGTAACGACCAAGTACGTTTTGAGTCATGTTTTGCCGCACTCGCACCTGATTTAAAAGTGATTGCGCCATGGCGTGAGTGGGATTTATCAAGCCGTGAATCATTGCTTGATTACCTAGCTGAACGTGACATTCCATGTTCTGCGTCAGCAACTAAAATTTACAGTCGTGATGCTAACGCATGGCATATTTCTCACGAAGGCGGTGAACTTGAAGACCCTTGGTGTGAGCCAAGTGAGCAAGTATGGACATGGACTAATTCACCAGAGCAAGCGCCCGATAAAGCTGAGCATGTCACTTTATCAGTTGTAGAAGGTGAAGTGGTTGCTGTAAACGGCGAACAATTAAAGCCTTACGACTGTTTAGTTAAACTAAACGACATAGCTGCCCCGCATGGTGTTGGTCGTGTTGATATTGTAGAAAACCGTTTAGTGGGCATGAAATCACGCGGTTGTTACGAAACACCAGGCGGTACAGTGATCATAGCTGCGCTTCAAGCAATTGATGAGCTCGTTCTTGATAAGTCAAGCCGTAAATGGAAAGAGGTACTCGGTGGTGAATTTTCGCATTTAGTTTACGACGGTCGTTGGTTTACGCCGCTTAAAGATTCTATTTTAGCCGGTGCAGAAGCGCTTTCTACGTTAGCAACAGGTGAAGTGGTACTTAAACTTTATAAAGGGCAAGTAACAGCGGTTCAGAAAAAATCACCTAACAGTTTATACAGCGAAGATTTTGCTACTTTCGGTGAAGACGATGTTTATGACCAATCGCACGCAGAAGGCTTTATTCGTTTATTCTCACTATCAAGCAGAATTTCAGCATTAGCTAAAAAGTAATTTTTTATGCCCCTTGAAATTAAGGGGCTATTATCGGGTTTGGAGAGATTTCATGGCATTATGGGGCGGGCGTTTTTCTACGGGTCCAGATGAAGCGTTTAAACAATTTAACGATTCACTTCCCTTCGATTATCAATTAGCAGAGCAAGATATTATTGGCTCTGTTGCATGGGCTGGCGCACTTGAACAAGTGAACGTGTTATCTAATGACGAACACCAAAAGCTGGTATCGGCATTATATGAATTACTTGAAGAGGTAAAAGCAGATCCACACGCTGTTGCCACCTCAGGTGCTGAGGATATTCACTCGCATGTTGAAGCTGCACTAATTGAAAAAGTAGGTGATTTAGCTAAAAAGTTACACACAGGCCGAAGCCGTAACGACCAAGTTGCTACCGACTTTAGACTCTGGTGCCGCGATACCGCCGATCATATTTTAAAAGCGATTGCGCAACTTAAAGCAGAGTTTATTGGCTTAGCTGAACGTGAGCTTGGCACAATATTACCAGGTTATACCCACTTACAACGTGCACAACCGGTGTTATTTAGCCATTGGTGTATGGCTTATGTAGAAATGTTAGAGCGTGATGAAAGCCGATTACAAGATGCCCAAGCAAGAATGAACTACTGCCCACTCGGCAGTGGCGCTCTTGCAGGCACTGCATACCCGATTGACCGCCATGCACTTGCACAAGGGCTAGGATTTACTGGCGCGACTAAAAACAGCCTTGATGGTGTATCTGATCGTGACTTTGTGGTTGAGCTATTAAGCTGCGCGTCTATCTCTATGATCCACTTATCGCGTATGTCTGAAGACTTAATTTTTTATAACTCAGGAGAAGCTGGGTTTATCGAACTGGCTGATAATGTTACATCGGGCTCATCTTTGATGCCGCAGAAAAAGAACCCAGATGCATTAGAGCTAATTCGTGGTAAAACTGGCCGGGTGTTTGGTGCGTTTAGCGCAATGATGATGACTCTAAAAGCACTACCGCTTGCCTACAATAAAGACATGCAAGAAGACAAAGAAGGCATTTTTGATGCCATGCCAACATGGCTTGCGTGTATTCATATGGCACAAGCGTGTATTAAAGGTATAAAAGTTAAAGCAGATAAAACCCTTGCAGCGGCAAAAGGTGGCCACGCGAATGCAACCGAACTTGCTGATTATTTAGTGGCTAAAGGTGTACCGTTCAGAGAAGGGCATCATATTGTTGGGGTGTTGGTACAATTAGCTATTAGTGAAGGTAAAACGTTAGAGGAGCTTTCACTAGAGCAGTATAAATCAGTAAATCCAGTGTTTGAAGATGACGTGTATCCGGTACTTGAAATTGATGCCTGTATTAAAGCACGCCAAGCGCTTGGCGGTACATCATTAGAGCAAGTAAGTAAAGCGGTGAAAGACGCGAAAAAAAAACAGCAAATAACGGTTCGTGATGCCAACTTAGATGACGTAGAAGCAATTGCTAAACTCGTACAGCACTGGGCAACAGTCGGCGAAAATTTACCGCGAGCTAAAAGTGATATGGTGCACTCAATTAATGAGTTTGCTGTAACCGAGATAGACGGTCAGGTATCGGGTTGTGCTTCACTTTATATTTACGACACAGGATTAGCTGAAATACGTTCATTAGGCATTGATCCTAAAAGCGCAGTAACAGGCCAAGGGCGAGAGCTAGTAGAACATTTATTAGTAAAAGCCAAAAAATTGGCACTCAATCGTGTCATCGTTCTGACTCGTGTACCTGACTTTTTCGAAAATCAGCGGTTTAGTTTCTGTAACAAAGAGAGCTTACCTGAAAAAGTCATGAAAGATTGTGAGTTATGTTTACGTAAAGAAAACTGTGATGAAGTCGCAATGGAATATATGTTAAAGCCAAGTAATAAGCCAAGTAATAGCATGGAGATCCCTTGTAAAAACGTGGCTTGAGCAATCCCTAGGATAAAAAACGCACGGTGACCCCGATGCGTTTTTTTTTGAGTAAAATAAAATAATTTTTAAATTAACATGCTATTAATTTAAAGTTGGCATATCGTTTGCATTTATTATTCTGAAGCGAGTTGTTGAGTCAATTAACCAACGAAGGCAATACGTTACAGCAGTTATTTAGTAACTGCTCCAGGTGGTGTGATTTAAATTTACGCCAATAATAAAAATTTAATACTCAAAAGGATTAATCACATGCAAATTTCAGCGAACAGCCAAGTACAAATGCAAGCATACAATAAAACGCAACAATTAAAGCCTGCAATGGAACAAACTGCTAGCCCTAAAACCCTACAATCTGATACAGTAAGTATCTCTCAAGAGGCGATGGCTGCGGCAAGTGGAACGGATCTTCAACGTGGTGGTGGAGTTGTTCCTCCTATCAAGCCTAAGTAATTTAAAGGTTATGCATGTTTTTAACTGAGTTTTTTGGTTTATTCTCTTTATCCGCATATATGATGTGGGGATTTCTAATGGCATTCTTCTTCAATGCTTTTGTTTTTTCACTTGGAATTAAAAGGGAATCTACCTTATTACTCAGTTCATTTGTTATGATGGTTTCATATTCATCATCTGATTATTTTTACACTTGGTTGTCAATACAAAATGGCTTCCTGTTAGATTGGGCGTTATATGATATTTTTACTATTATCGCCTTGTTAATAGTTGCTTTTTTTATAAAAAAAACAACTCCTTCTTTTGCATATTTGATCACCGGTTTATCAATTAATTCATTGTTTTTTTTATCAATGTACTACGATTTATATGTGATTAAAAATACGGAACCATGGGTTTTTTGGGATATTTATACTTTTAGCGTCAACATAATCGATTTAATAATGATAGTTGCTTTGATAGTTGACCGTGACTTTCTTGGTTTAAATAAATTAAAAAACACAATTCAAACTTTTTGTATTTCTTCAAAAGCTAATCAAATATCTTAGAATGTATTATGTAGACTTATTTTTAGCAGATTATATTGATGCATTTATACAATGGGGCTTTTTAATGGCTTTGTTGTACACATTTGTATCGAGTATAAATACAGCTAATAAATTACTGGTCTATTTAGCCTCAATAATGTTCTTTTCTTACCTTCTAAGTGACTTCCTTTACATTTTTAAAAACGTTTACTTGAACTGGATTTTTTTTGATTTTGCCACAATCCTAATCATTTTTTTAGCATTACAGGTTTCAAGTTTTCAAAGCTCTGTAGCTAAAAACTATATTGTAAGTGGTTTAATTATAAATGCATGTTTAACTTATGCTATTTATGTAGATCTTTATATAAACTGGAATTCAGAGCCTTGGTGGTTATGGAGTCTATACTCCATGGGGGTTAATGTTGTTGATTTACTGATGATTATAGCTATTTTTATCAATAAAGACTTTTTAGGGCTAATGAAACTTAAAGGTCGTTTATTTAGATCACGCACTGAGTTTAAAAGCCTATAATGACAGATCTATTATGGCTGCTTGTTAAAGTTGGCGAAAATTTAGGTAATTTTATATTGTGGCTATTTTTAATCGCTTTTCTATTCAACCTTTCTTCGAGCATTAATAAACAAGATAAAAGCTTACTGCATATTTCATTAATAATGATGATCTCGTATTTTCTAAGTGCATTTTTAAGCCTCGAAACTTCTACTTATAAAGATTATTTCATATTTGATCTCACAACTATTTTGATTCTTTTTTTGTGGCGAAAAATAACGTTGCAAAACACGCCTATTGCTTTTTATTACTTAATGCTGGGGTTAGGGGCTAATACCTGTTTATTTTTGGGGATGCATTATGATGTTCAAGTTAAAGGGAACATTGATTACTGGTGGTTTTGGGCTGCATACGGGTTTGGCGTTATTCTCTTTGATTTTATAATGGCATTGGCACTATTTATCAATAAAGATTTTTTAGGTTTAGTGAGGCTTAAGAACGTTCTGTTTCCAGCAAGAGCGAAGCTACCTAGCGCAATGTAATGATACGCTAGGTGTTATTTTTAATGCTTGGTTTTACCTAGCCTCGACTGCAATGCTTTCATTACTATGGTATCAACAAACTCACTCACATCGCCGTTATGGCGAGCAACTTCTTTTACCAAGGTTGATGATATAAAAGTATTACGCTCAGCAGGTGTTAAAAATACACTTTCTAAATCAGGGTTTAAACGGCGGTTCATATTCGCGAGCTGAAACTCGTAATCAAAATCAGAAACCGCTCTTATACCTCTAATCAATACATTTGCGTTATGGTCACGAGCCAGATCTGCGAGCAGGCCCGAAAAGCCAATCACTTTTACATTATCTAAATGGCTTAAAATTTCATTTGCTAAATCAACGCGTTCTTCTAAAGTAAAACACGGTTTTTTACTCGGGTTATGAGCAATAGCAACAATAACGGTATCAAACATCTTAGCAGCACGCTGGATTAAATCAGTGTGGCCGTTGGTAAGGGGATCAAATGTGCCTGGATAGATTGCGGTCACTTTCATAATATTTACTGTGTTATTATTTTTAGCCGTAGTGTAGCAGTGTTTAGTGTGCAAAGCAGCCTTGTAAGTAAATTGTATATAACTGCAGCTACGCAGTGTTACAAATGCAATGATTTGTTTATACTAGTGGATTATTTTAATGCAGCATCGTATTTTTGAAAATTGAGTAATGAGTATATGAATACCAAGGATAAAATAATTCAAACCAGTATTTCATTGTTTAATGAACACGGTGAAAGAGCAATATCTACCAATCATATTGCATCGAGTTTAGGCATGAGTCCGGGTAATCTGTACTACCACTTTAAAAACAAAGAAGACATCATTCGCCATATATTTGCACTTTATCGTGATCATTTAAGTACTCACTTTAAGCCAGTTGATAAAGGCGATGATGCATTTAGTCATCTTGGCCCTTATTTAGATTCTTTGTTTGAGTTAATGTGGCGCTATCATTTTTTTTACGACAATCTTGGCGATATTCTCGCTCGCGATAGCCATTTAAAGCAGGGTTACATTGATTTTCAGCAGGAGCTACT
Organism: Pseudoalteromonas sp. TB41; assembly: GCF_000497975.1. Taxonomy (NCBI): domain Bacteria; kingdom Pseudomonadati; phylum Pseudomonadota; class Gammaproteobacteria; order Alteromonadales; family Pseudoalteromonadaceae; genus Pseudoalteromonas; species Pseudoalteromonas sp. TB41. The sequence continues at coordinate 56,427 of NZ_AUTH01000075.1, forward strand.
TGAGCAAGTACGCAACATTATTTTGGCCTTGCGGGATAGTGAAATTATTGCCATTGATGAACAAGATGCCATCGAGCTTGCTCATACACTAAAATTAACAGTCAGCTTTTGGACACCTTATATGAAAGCAAGAAGACTCAGTGGCGTGCTGGTTGAGCAAGATATTTACCCTGGCATTGTAAAAGTACTGACTTTATTTAAAGCCTACAGCACAGAAAAAAGCGCAAATAAAATTAATCAGTTAAGAGAAAAGTATACTCTTTTAGCAAATTCAGCTCCTCAGAATCCTTAAGCCTGTTAAGTTGGTTAGTTCCTAGGCGTTAATTTTTTTGCTATAATCCGCCGCGCCCAATGCCTGGGTGCGCGAATTCCCGCAGTCTAAGAGTTGAACTATGCTTAAATTTATCGTCAAACTACACCCTGAAATAGCCATTAAAAGCCGTTCAGTCCGTAAACGCTTTACCAAAGTGTTAGAAAATAACATTAAAATTGTATTGCGTCGTGTTGACGAAAAAGTACAAGTACGTAATAACTGGGATAATATTTCAGTTGTTACAAAACTGGACGATGCTCAAACTCGCCTTGATTTTATCGATAGCTTGCAGCGCATTCCTGGCATCGTACAGTTTATTGAAGTGACCGAAACAGACTTTAAAACTCTTGATGACATTTATCAAAAAACCATCTCGTTAGTTGGCCACACTATTATTGGTAAAACCTTTTGTGTACGTGCTAAGCGCATAGGTCAACATGATTTTACTTCAACTGAACTAGAGCGCTACGTTGGTGGCGGACTTAATCAACATGTTGAAGGAGCACGAGTAAAGCTAAGCCGCCCAGAGGTAACGATTCGTTTAGAAATAAAAGACGAAAAAGCCTACATAGTGACGCAAACCCATTTAGGAATGGCGGGCTTTCCACTGCCAACACAAGACGATGTATTATCGCTTATGTCTGGTGGATTTGATTCTGGCGTTGCCAGTTATCAGATGATCCGTAAAGGCGCTCGTACACACTTTTTATTCTTTAACTTAGGTGGTGCTGCCCATGAAATTGGGGTTAAGCAAGCGAGCTACTATCTATGGAAACAATACAGCTCTACACATAAAGTTAAGTTTATTACTGTTGATTTTGAACCAGTGGTTGCTGAAATTTTAGAAAACGTTGAGAACAGCCAAATGGGTGTTGTGCTTAAACGTATGATGATGCGAGCGGGTAGTGCCGTTGCTGAAAAACTAAATATTCAAGCTTTGGTAACGGGTGAAAGTATAGGTCAGGTGTCTAGTCAAACCTTAGCTAACTTAAGTGTGATTGACCGTGTAACCGAGACGCTGATTTTACGCCCACTTATCCAACATGATAAGCAAGAGATCATTAATATAGCTCGCCAAATAGGCACTGCAGAAATGGCAGAAACGATGCCTGAATACTGTGGTGTGATCTCTAAAAAGCCGACGGTTAAAGCCAAAATTGAAGTCATTAAAGCAGAAGAAGAGAAGTTTGATTTTGACGTATTAGATACCGTTATTGATAACGCCCGTGTTATGGATGTGCGCGATATCGATGTTGAAGCTAAGCAAGAGCTTAAAGAAGCTGAGTCAGTTACAGAGTTACCAGAGGGAGCGGTTGTTGTTGATATTCGCTCACCTGAGGAAGAAGATGCCGCTCCGCTTGAAATTGATGGTATTGAAGTTATTCATTTACCGTTTTTCCGTTTAGCAACTAAGTTTGGTGATTTACCTAAAGGTAAAGACTATTACTTATATTGCCAAAAAGGGGTAATGAGCCAGTTACAAGCGCTTATTCTTCACGAAGAAGGCTTTACCACTGTAAAAGTCTATCGTCGTTAATGGCTTAATATATTAGGGTCTGTTGACCCTTTAAGGTTAAATTTGCAGAAGTCTGTTTGGTATTTAGGCAAGGCAGAGCCTATGTGGTGTGGTTATTCCCCATAAATAGGCGATAACGCAGCATCAATGCCAAACAGGCGCTGCCCGAAGGGTTCTGCCTAGGGGCGATTTACTCTTTGTTGCTCGGTTTTTACTTAGCCCACTAGGTTACAAACCTCGCGCCGCGATTAAACCACCCCTAGTTTGAACAAATTGTAATCCGCAAAAGTCAACAGACCCTAGATGCGCGGATTTATTCCGCGCTTTTTTTTGCCAAAATTTCAGCAAGTAAAGCGTCGTTATACGGGGTCGCAATATTATGATGCTTGCCTTGTTCACTAATATAACCACAAATTGCCATGATCTCAGTTTGCCTATTGTGCAAAACGTCTTGATGCATAGATGAGTAATTCTCTGCGGTTAAACTCATCACCTTATAGGCGCGCTCGAGGGCATCGATAAGCTTAATATTAAGTTTAAGCGCGGTCGCAATATGGCACGCCTCTGTTAATAAATTAATAATTGAGCTATTGAACTGTGGCGCACGCAACTGGCCATTTTTTATATTGTACAGAGCGGTTAATGGATTTATGGCAATATTAACCAGTAGCTTTTCAAACCTAAGTTGCTCAATATTGTTGCTGACAATTAATTGCGGAATAGTGTGTAATTGCGCACTAAACTGTTGAAGATTTTGAATAGCTAGTTGATTATAGCCCCCTAATACACTTTGCCCGTTTCCAGTATGCTGCACAATATTAGGGTTTGACTTAAATCCAGCCATGCTAGTGGTTAAAAAGTACAACGATTGCTGCTGTGTTAACTGTGCATTTAATTGTTCAACATTACCCATGCCATTATGACTCAGTATAATATGGGTATTATTGCCTAGAAAAGGTTTTACTTGCGCATAGGCTTGTTGCACTGCAAACGCTTTAACAGTGAATAAGACAATGTCAAATTCAGGAGCTTGAGCTAATTGCTGTTGTGAGATGAAAGTAGCGTTAATTTTTTCCGAAGGAGCATCACCACAGCTATAAAAGCGCGTATTGACTGTGCCCTTTTTGGTAAGGATGTAAACAGTGCGACGTTTAGCTAAAAAATGGCTAAATAACAAGCCAATAGCACCATCACCAACAACAAGTATGTTAGCCATAACGCTTCTTTTTACGTAGTGTTAATAGCGCTTTAGCTAAAAAGTAGCTTGCCGCACCAATAAAGTCGGCAACAAAATCGGCCAGTGATGCTTGTCTGTAAGGGAGGCTATCTTGCATAATTTCTATTGCGGCACCATAGCCGGCTAACAGCAATATTTGTGCATATAAAGGCAGTTTAAAGGCTTTATCCATAATAATGGCAAGTAAAAAGAAAATACCAAAATGCGCCACTTTATCTACATGCGGAAATAAGTTTGCAGCCCCTTTTACCTCTTTAGCAAATAAGAAGGTAAATGCGACAATACTAATCAAAAAAATAGCTTGGTAAACACGCCTCGTCACAAAAAATCCTAAAATCGTATAAAAAAGAAGCCTCAGTATATCAAACTAAATTAGTATCGCACCTGAACAAGATGCAGAAAAGTGTAAAGATTTATCATTTTAACGTTATAATTGCCGCATAAAATTAAGATTAGCTAGTTAGGAGAACATCATGCCTTCATTTGATATTGTATCTGAAGTAGAAATGAACGAAGCACAAAACGCGGTTGATAACGCCAATCGTGAATTAGAAACACGATTTGATTTTAGAGGGGTCGATGCCTCAATTGAATTAAACGATAAAACAATTAAATTAAAAGCTGAAGCAGATGCTCAGGTTATGCAGTTGTTTGATATTTTAGCTGGAAAAGTTTCAAAGCGTGGAATGGATGTTGCGAGCCTAGAACTTCAAGAGATTTCTCGCGCAGGCAAAAATGTTTTTCGTAACGTTGCACTAAAGCAGGGTATCGAAAAAGATATGGCTAAAAAAGTAGTAAAAGCCATTAAAGATTCTAAAGTAAAAGTGCAAGCGGCTATTCAAGGCGAAGAAGTACGCGTAACGGGTAAAAAGCGTGATGACTTACAAGCTGCTATGCAAGTTGTACGCACTGCCGATTTAGGTCAGCCATTTCAGTTTAAAAACTTCCGCGATTAATTTATTGTTTCGAGCTAGGCACTACAGGCGCTTAGTTCAAAGCAACATGTATTTAGCCAAACACGCTATATTGTTTGGCTTTTTATTTTTGGATCTATGGTAATTATCGAACCCCGAACCCCGAACCCCGACCCCTGAATCTTTGGATTTTTAGAAGTTTAGACGTCCGTTGACTTTTTTTAGTAAACAGATAACAATAGCAGCCTATTTTCAAGGTGCTTGCTAAACACTTCAATGGTGTGATTTTTTTAGTAGGATAATCGGGAAGTTGGTGCGTTTTCATTGATGAAGTCAATCCCAACACTGCCCCCGCAACGGTAAAGTTATGCTGTATTAAATTATGGTAACTGAGTCCGGAGACCGGCCTTGATTTAATCTTACTTACTAACATCTTTGCGGTGGGCAAAGATAGGGGACATGATGTTAAATAAAACTGCATTGGGTGTGGCCATTTCGGCTGCACTCTCTATTTCTGTATCTGCTGCAGAACAAACCATTGAAAAAATAACCGTTACTGCGAATAAATTTGAACAACCTATACATGATGTATTAGCAAGTGTTGCAGTTATCGAGCGCGCTGATATTGAAAAAGCGAATTACCGAGATTTACCAGCAATATTAAATACCATAGCTGGGATAGATATTGTTCGTAATGGTGGGTTAGGTCAAAAGGCAGATATATTTGTTCGCGGGGCCAGCGCTAAATATACCTTAGTATTGGTTGATGGCGTAAGAGTGAGCGATGCAAGTTCAGGTAGTGTATCGCTGACGAATATTCCAGTTAACAGTATCGAGCGTGTTGAGCTTATTAAAGGGTCAAGAGCTGCTATTTATGGCTCTGATGCGGTAGCCGGAGTAATTAATATTATCACCCGTAAAGCTTCAAATAACTCGCTTTCGGCTACTTTAGGCAGCCATAGCTACAGTAATTATCAGCTTGCTGGTGGGCTTGTAAAAGAGGCGCTTAGCTTTAATTATAATTTAGGCTACGAAGAGACGGATGGTTTTGATGTAACTGGCAAAGATCCAGCGGCTGAGTACACAAAAGATCATGATGATGATGGCTACAAAAATAAAAACATTGGCTTTAATTTAGCTTATGAACTTGCTGAGCTAGGCCAATTGAGCCTGCAATCTCAGTACAGTGAAGGTGAAGCACAATATGATAATGCATGGGGTAACGATGCCTACGACTTTGAAAATTACACCGCTAAGCTAGGCTGGAAGAAAGCCTCTGATGTATATAGCCAAAGTACTTCGGTGAGCGTTTCGCAAGAAGAAAATACCCAAACAGGTACCGATGTGCAGCAAGTGTATAGCACAGAGCGTGTTGAGTTTGAATATCGAGGGCTTTATACCCTTACTGAAGAACTTGATATATCGGGTGGCTTTAATTATTTATCTGAGGATTTATCAAACTCGTCAGCAACGTCATCAGAAGAAAAACGCGATAATAAGGCGTTGTTTATAGGCGTGTTTTATAGCCATAACAAATGGTTAGCAAATGCGGTTGTTAGAACCGATGATTATGACTTCCATGGCCGTGCAAACACTTACAGTACAGGACTTGGTTACAAAGCAAATAACTATGTAACACTACGTTTAAATCACGGTACTGCATTTAGAGCTCCTTCGTTAATTAATGCGTTTGTGACTAACAGCCCGTACTATTTACCAAACAATAATATTAAACCTGAAGAAGCGTTAAATAATGAGCTTGGTATAACTTTAGAAACCCAATGGGGCCGTTATGATATTGCTATTTTCGATAACCGTATCAATAATTTGATTAGTAATAATTATGATGCAGACGCAGGTAAATATATTGCCACTAACATAGATAAAGTATCTATGCAGGGATTTGAGCTGTCGGCAGAGTTTTCAGCGCTAGGCTTTGAACACTCGGTTAATTTTAGCTTTTTAGACGCTACAGATGAAAAAACGAATACCGATTTACCACGTAGACCTTCTGAATCGTTTAATTATCAACTCGCTAAAACATGGGGTGATTTTGATGCCAGCTTGGATATGCAATATCGCTCATCGCGTCCTTCGATTGCGTATTATGACTCGGAGCTCGCTGATTATACGGTATTTAATATAGCAGCCAATTACCAGTTGCTAGATAATTTGTCGTTAGCTGCTCGAATAGAGAATATTACTGATGAAGAATATTTTACTGCTGCGACGGGCTTTGCTGCCAGTGGTAAGCTATTAGGTTATAACAGCGCAGGAAGAACTTTCTTTGTAGGGGCAAATTATCAGTTTTAGTCACTTATCCTAGTTGCCAAGGAACAAATAGCCCAGCTTATTGCTGGGCTATTTATTAAAAGCACTTTATTCCGATAAAAACTCGCTAAATTCGGTTTCAAACTTATGTAATTTGGGTGCAATTAAAATACTGCAATAGCCCTGCTCAGGATTTTCATTGTAATAGTCCTGATGGTAGTGCTCTGCGGGATAAAAAGTGGTTGCTGGGCTCACCTCAGTCACTATAGGTTCGCTAACATGACTTTGCAGCTCTGCAATAACTGCCTGTGTTTGTACTTGTTGTTGCTCATTATGATAATACACAACGCTGCGGTATTGAGTGCCTATATCGTTACCTTGGCGATTTAGTTGTGTGGCATCGTGTAGGGTAAAAAACATCGCGAGTAAGGTTTCAAAGCTGATAACACTGGCATCAAATTCAACCTTAATTACCTCTGCATGGCCACTGTTGCCAGTGCAAATAGTTTTGTAGGTTGGGTTATCAGTATGTCCACCAGTATAACCAGAGCAAACACTGAGTACACCTTTTACACGCCTAAATGCTGCATCAATACACCAAAAACAGCCGCCGCCGAGTGTTGCTACTTGTGTGGTCGAACTCATAAGTACTTCCTCAATTGTTAGGGATATGTGCACTGAATAAAGCGCCGTAACAGCTAGTTACGACGCTCTGAGTGACTTAGATCTCTTTAAGCGGTTTTTCAGCGGCTTGCTTATCAAGTTTTTGTTGTAAAAACTCAGGTGATTGTGTATTTCGCGCTAGTGCGTAATAAGCGGCTGGCACCACAAACAGAGTTAGTATGGTTGCCACCGTTACGCCAGTAAATACCACCACACCAATTACCATTCTACTTTCCGAGCCTGGGCCGGAAGCCAACACCAAAGGTACGGCACTCATAACCGTTGTTAGGGAGGTCATAATAATAGGGCGCAAACGCTGTGTAGCCGCTTGTAAAATGGCCTCACTAAATTCTACGCCTTTATCACGTAACTGGTTGGTAAATTCAACAATCAGTATACCGTTTTTAGCACTTAACCCAATGAGCATAACAATACCTATTTGGCTGTATATATTAAGCGTTAACCCCATACTCCACAGCCCAAACATGGCACCCATTAAACCAAGTGGCACAGTTAACATAATAACAAATGGATGCATAAAACTTTCAAACTGAGCTGCCAGTACTAAAAAGGTCACGGTTAATGCCAGCATAAACACATAGGTCATGGCTGAGGCACCTTCATAAAACAATTGCGACTCACCTTTATAGTCAATGGCACCATCAATGTCGTTTTCCTCTGTGGCAACCTTGTTTAAAAAGTTTAGTGCTTGTTCTAGCGTGTAACCATCAGCGAGGTTGGCACTTAAAGTAATTGCACGCATTCGGTTATAACGGTTTAAACGCGAGGCGGTGGCTTCTTCTTTTAAGCTAATAAGGCTATCAAGAGGAACAAGTTCTCCGCTACGTGATTTTAGGTAAATATTTGAAATATCAGTCGGGTTGGCAAAGTCTTGTTTTGTGCCCTTTAAAATTACATCGTATTCTTCACCGCGGTCAATAAAGGTGGTTACACGGCGTTGGCCAAGCATGGTTTCAAGTGTACGACCCACATCAGAGACTGATACGCCTAAATCAGCGGCTTTATTTTTATCAATACTGACTAAAAACTGAGGGAAGGTTTCTTTATAATCATGATCAATACGCACTAATCCAGGGTTTTTCTCAGCGCGTTTAATAATTCTATCTCGCCAATCGGCAAGTTGAGCATAATCATTACCTTGCAAAACAAATTCAATAGGGCGAGATGAACCACCTCCGCCAATACCACGGCGCATAATAGCAAATGCACGAACGTCGGTGACCTCTTGCATTTTGCCGCTTATTTCATCCATGACTTCCCATGTTGAGCGTTTGCGCTTATCCCAGTCAGCCATGCCAACAATAGCCACGCCGCCACTGCCACCCCAACCTGGGACTCGAACAAGCACTCGACTTAGTTCGCCAGATTCAGAATAAGGCATCAAGCGCTCTTCAATTTTTGCCATATTAGCTGCGTTATTTTCATAACTTGCCCCTTCAGGGCCATTCATAAGCACAAAGAAGGTGCCACGGTCTTCTTTAGGGGTAAGTTCAGAGGGTATTTGTAAAAATAATGAGTAACTAACAAACCCAGCCAAAACTAAGCTCAGCATTAAGCCCCATTTACGGGTCATGTTTGACGCTAAAGCGTTACGGTATCCATTTTCTAATTTAGTAAAAAAACGGTCCATAACTTGGCTAAACTTACTTTCTTTTTCAGAGGCCTTTAACACTTTTGAACACAGCGCCGGAGAGAGTGTTAATGCAGTAATGCTGGAGAAAAACACGGCAGCACTTACCGCCATAGCAAACTCTGTAAATAGTGCGCCTATTCGTCCTTCCATAAACACTAATGGCACAAACACGGATATAAGCACTAAGGTGGTGGCTATAATTGCAAAGCCCACCTCACGTGCGCCGCGATAAGCTGCCAATAAAGGCGGCTCCCCAAGCTCTATGCGGCGGTGAATATTCTCTAGCATTACAATGGCATCATCAACCACTAAGCCTATTGCTAACACCAGTGCTAGTAGAGTTAATAAGTTAATTGAATAACCCATTGCTAATAAAAACATAAAACTACTGACTAGGGCGACCGGTACGGTGACCGCGGGAATAAGAGTGGCGCGAATGTTACCTAAAAATATAAAGATAATAAGCACGACTAACCCCATAGAAATTGCTAAAGTTTTATAAACCTCATTAATTGACTCTTTAATAAATACCGAAGAATCATAACTGTCTTCTATGGTGGTGCCTTCAGGTAAATTACGTTTTATTTTTTCCAGTTCACTGCGGGCGTTATCAACCACAGTTAGGGTATTGGCTTTGGCTTGTTTTACAATACCCATACCAATCATATTACGGCCATTACCTCGGAATAAACTTTCATCATCGGCGGCTTCTAGTTTTACGTCAGCCACTTCGCCTAGACGCACTAAATAACCATCTTCACCTCGTTTAATAACAAGGTTTTGAAAATCACGTTGGTTTTTATAGCTGCGTGCAGTGCGAACGGTAAAATCACGATCAACTGATTCAATTTCACCGGCCGGAAGTTCTACATTTTCACTACGCAGTGTTTGCTCAATATCACTGGAGGTAATGCCACGGGCGGCCATCGCTTGGCGGTTAAGCCATACTTTCATGGCATACTTTCGCTCCCCTCCAATGCGCACATTCGATACGCCATCAACAACGGCTAATCGGTCTACAATAAAACGCTGTGCATAATCAGAAAGTTGCAATGAATCCATGGTTTCGCTGTTAAGTACAAACCACGCGATAGGGCTTTCGTCACTATTTGATTTTGATACTTCAGGAGGACGCACTTGTTCGGGTAGGCTATCAAGTGCACGCGCTACACGTTCACGCACATCGTTGGAGGCATCGTCTATGTCACGGCTAATATTAAACTCAATGGTAATGTTTGAGCGGCCATTACGACTCGATGAGTTAATACTTTTAATACCTTCAATACCCGAAATACGGTTTTCAATAACTTGCGTTATTTTTGTTTCAATAATTTCGGCAGATGCACCGGTATATTCAGTACTAATATTTACAATCGGTGTTTCAATATCTGGATACTCTCGCAAAGGCAACATGCTAAAAGCAACTAAGCCAAATGTGAGTAACAGTAAGTTAATAACAATCGCAAAAACGGGGCGTTTGACGCTAGTATCGGTAATTTTCACGTGTTACCCCTTAACGCTTACTTTACTACCTGAGCGAATTTTAATTATTCCCTCGGTAACAATTTGCTCGCCATTACTTAACCCTTTGTCTATCGCAACCCAGCCATTATTTCTACTTGCAACATGTACTTCTTTACGGTTTGCTATGCCATCTTCAATTTGAAAAACGTAATGCTTATCTTGCAGAGGAATAATGGCCTTTTCAGGCACCATCAGCGCTTGGTTACTGCTTAGCTCTAGTGCAGTTTTAAGCAACATACCTGGGCGAAGTAAACCTGATTTATTAGCAAAACTGGCTGTTACTTCTACACTGCGAGTGATTGAGTCGATACGTGAGCTTATATGGGTTACTTTACCGCTGAAGGTTTGATCAGGGTAAGCATCGTTTTGAGTACGAACAATCATTCCGTTTTTCAATTGAGCTAAATACTTTTCAGGCACTTTAAAATCAACTTTTATAATACTAATGTCATCAAGGGTTGTGATCACAGTACTATTATTAATATACGCACCCACCGATATTTCGCGTTTCCCCAGTAACCCAGAAAAAGGCGCGGTGATGGCCATTTCATTGAGTTTGGTTTTAGCACTTTCAAGTTGTGCTTCGCTGGCATCAACGCGAGCGAGTTGTTCTTCAAGCAATGACTTGGCCGTCGCTTGCGAGCGAGAAAGCTCGGTCAGTCTGGCTAATTGACGTTTTTCTTCTTGTAAATTAATGCTAAGTTCTTTTACTGCAAATTGTTCTTGTTGGTTTTGCAGTTGTACTAATTTTTGTCCTTTGCTGACCAAGTCGCCATCTTCAAAGTAAATGCTAGTGACATAATCGTTTTGGGCGCTTTTAATGTAGATAGCCTGATTAGCGCGAGCACTGCCAATGGCTTCAATCATAATTGCGTTTTCTTGCGATCTGACCGTGTGGGCAGAAACTTGCGTTGTCATTGCCGAGTAATTGGCTTGCTCGCCCTGTGATGCGGGAAAATACAAATAAACGCTAAAAATTATTAGTAACGAAATAATAAATGGAAATAAGGCTTTACCTGATTGTTTAGAGTGCATTGTTTTCATACCTGAAAATAGATTATAAGTATTGTACGAAATCAGGACAAAAAAAGGCGGTTATGTATCTCATTAATTTGTGCGTTAAGCGTAAAAATAACTGATACTTAGTCATTGCGCATATTTAACAGTAATAATGGGAGTTAATTGATGAGCTTTAAAACATCATGCAAACGCTGTTTAACGCTGAGAAAGTTAGTATTGTGGGCTATTATTATGTTTATATTTTATATGGCGTTTTTTCAGTATGGCTAATATAAATAAACAAATACTAAAATACCGAGCGCAAGGCGCTAAAAATGGAATTGAAATATTAGTGGTCGGCAGCATTGGCTTGATTATTATCATGCTGTTTAATTTATTACGCCCAGGCGAAATAAGTATTATCGAAATTTTTTTAGTAAGTTTATGTATTGCTGCAATTTTAATTGGCTTTTTTAAAACACAAGAACCTTTTTATAGTATTATTTTAACTGAGCAGCAATTAATATATCAGCATAAGTATGGACAATGGCATTTACACCCAGAGAATTTGCACCATTGTGGTATACCTAAGGTTGATAATGGCATTGATTACCTTGAGCTTAATGCGATTGGTATTAAGTTAAATGATATAGATTCATTCTTGTCTGCTTTAACTCCAAGAATTGCGGGTAAATTGTTGATAGAGCAGCGACATTTCTTTATGCAAGTTGTTCAAAAAAATTGCAAAAATGGGCATTGCCCATCAGAATGGTTAGTTGAAGATAATAAATATAGGTCAAAAAAAGGAATTGACTATAATGGGCTCATAGCGATGTTTGCTAATAGGGCTAAACATCTTCAGCTTTTAACAGGGTATGACTTACTGTTACCAGCGAGTGTAATAGAAAGTGATATTTGGGAATTTAGCGCAAATTTAAATAAATGGAAGCGCGATCCCTCTCAGTTTATAAAGTCGCAGTGTGAATAATAATATAAGCACTCACTGCGGGATTAGGAATAACTATGAGCCAAGACAGATCTTTCATTAAAAGTGGTCGAAACACCATAATACATAAAGACAGAAAACTAGATTTAGTGATTGTTAATGGTGAGACTCACCCTAAAATTAAAGTAACAGGTAATGGTCTTGAGCCATTTAAAGAAGAACTGCCAAAAAACCGCCGAGATGCAAAAGAGCGTTACCTCGACGTTGTTTATATTACTAGTGCTGATGTATTTAGCGAAGAAAAACAATTGTTGTTTATTCAATCCTTAGATGGCCGCGAATATAAAGTAGATTACAGTAAAGTTGGCACTAAATTATTTGTTCGTATTCATCAAGATAGCTATTTATAATTTATAATGGCATTTTTTTTGCTTAATAGTTTTATTAGATAATTTTAAGACAAAAAGGTGCTGAGTATGAGAGCAATTTCGTTAATACCACTTATGTCATGCTTGCTTTTGGCTGCATGCGGAGGGGGAGGCGGTGCTGATAACAGTGATATAAAAACATCAGTATTTGCAGGTAACGATCTTCAAGTTGTAGAAAAATCAGAGTTTACTATTTCTGCAAAAGGCTCTCCTGCAGATGGTACATTTACTTGGCAGCGTGTAAGTGGCCCTATTATAGATGTGTTTCCGCTTGAAGGGGCTGAACAAACCATTACTGCACCAGATGTAAAGTCTGACAGTGAACTGGTATTAAGAGTTAGCTATCAAACCTCAGATGGCAGTTTAGTGAATGACAACTTGAGTGTTTTCATTGCCTCTAATAATCAGCTTCCTCTTGCTGTTGTTACTCAAGTTGCTCCTGCAAACTTGCCCTCAGTTTATAAGGATACTGTAACCCTTAGTGGTTTAACTTCCACAGACCCCGATGAAAATGGCGAAATTAGCAGTTATTTGTGGCAATTATTGTCAGGGCCGGATTTAACAATTGATAGCTATACCAATCCAACGCTTAGTTTTCCTCATCCATTATTAGAAAATAACACCAACTTAAAATGGCAGCTCACCGTAACAGATGATGAGGGCGGAGTATCTGCATCACAATTTGATATGACCCTTAATAAAACAGCTCAAGTGATTATTGCCGATGCAGGCGCTAATCAAACAGTAGAAGAGTTTGATAAGGTTATTTTAGATGCCACTGCAAGCGAAGCGGCAACTCAATCTTATCAATGTAAGTGGCAACAACTTACCGGTAATACAGAAACCCTGATTGAATCACAGTCATGTACTGCCAGCTTTTTTGCCTCTGATATTGATTTAAATGCAACGCTTAGCTTTGAAGTACAAGTTATGGACTTAAAAGGGCGCACCGACACAGATACCGTATTTATTGATGTAACACCCAAAGCGCTTGGGTTAATAAATGATACAGGAGTAGGAGAGTGTTATAACAATACTCAGCGAATTAATTGTAATAATGATGAATTTCCAGCTCAAGATGCTGATCTTGGGCGCGATAGTTTTGCCAATCGTTTAGGTAAAGTGGGTAAAGGGAATCTGGCTTTTGATTACACCAAACTTAATGAGTTTGCCGATGAGCTTCTCGATGATGCGCAAAACTTTAGCTGTATTCGTGATAATACTACCGGCCTTGTTTGGGAAGTGAAAAGCCCTTATTCCGGTGTGTTACCAAATACTTCGTTGCGTGATGGACAAAACCGTTATATTTGGCAAGGGACTGTCAATAGTGGCGATGTAGCGGGTAGTGATAATACCACATGCCCGAGCGATACTGATTGCGGATTACAAACCTATATTGATGAAGTTAATGCGCTTGATTTTTGTGGCGGCAGTAACTGGCGTTTACCCACTTATACTGAACTTTTAGGTTTAATTGATTACGGTAAACAAGGGCAAAACGTATTGATAGATACTGCATTTTTTCCTAATACACCATCGACTAACACCGAAGGGCATTTACGCTATTGGACTTCGCAAACGGCTGTTGATGGTGCTAGTTTATCACAGGCTTACATTATCGATATGATGGATGGCAACGACTTAGCCTATCCAAAAGATAATGCCGCTTATGTGCGCTTAGTTAGAAATCGTTAAGGTGATTATTATGAAATTAATTAAAGTCTCTATGTTATTAGCCTTAGGATTAAGTCAGTCACTTGCAGCGCAGCAGTGTTATCAGGAAGTCGCGACTAGCGATGATACCGACCGATTTGTGATTAATATTGATGGCACTGTATCAGATACTAAAACAGGGCTAATGTGGCAGCGCTGTAATTATGGTCAAGTTTATAATAGCGAAACAACTAGCTGCGATGGTGATACTCAACCATTAAACTGGCAGGCCTCACTTAAAGGCGCACTTAATGACACCACGGCAAATTATAACGACTGGCAAGTGCCGAGTATTAAAGAGTTAGCTAGTATAGTAGATCACCGTTGTACCGATCCAAGTATTAATGCGGGTATTTTTTTAGCAACGCAGTCGCAAAATTATTGGTCTAATACCTCGGGTATTAGCAATATAAATTCGGCATGGGTTTATCAGTTTGCAAGTGGTTTAAATAGCTTACATGCTAAAACAAGTAACGTATATTTACGCCTAGTACGCTATGAAAAGTAGTTAATTAATATATTAGCGAATCTAAAAATGCTCTTTTATTTACGGTTAGCCTTTTTATTTACACTATTTTAATAATAAAGCCTGGTTGTAGTTGTCACCCAGGCTATTTTTTTGCCATTATAGGCCGTGAATTAACGACCAAGGACTATAAAGGTGTATTTAAGCTATTTTGGTTTACAAGAAAAGCCATTCTCAATTTCGCCTAATCCCCACTACTTATTTTTAAGTGAACGCCATAAAGAAGCATTAGCGCACCTTACCTATGGACTAGGTGAAGACGGTGGCTTTGTGCTGTTAACAGGTGAAGTGGGTACAGGTAAAACCACCATAACACGTAGTATGTTAGAGCGACTGCCTGAAAATACCCAAGTAGCCATGATCCATAACCCTGCGTTATCAGAACTTGAACTGTTAGCCAGTATTTGCGATGAATTACAAATAACTTACGACGCCAAAAATGCCACGCTGAAGAGTCTAACGGATGTGATTAAAAAGCACCTTGAGTTTAATAATAAAGCGGGGGGGCATACTATTTTAATTATTGATGAAGCACAGTTGCTTGCCCCCGATGTGCTTGAACAACTTCGCTTATTAACCAATATCGAAACCGACCATAAAAAGTTATTACAAATAGTATTAGTTGGGCAGCCTGAGTTACAGCTACTTTTAAAGCGTAATGAGTTAAGGCAACTGGCACAGCGTATTACAGCCAGGTATCACTTGTTAGCGCTAACACGAGGGCAAACCATTGCTTATATTCAACACCGGTTGCATATAGCAGGTTGTGACAAGAAAATATTTTCAATGGAAGCGATGCAAATGGTGCATCAGCTCACAGGCGGTGTGCCACGATTAATGAATCTGGTGTGTGAACGCGCATTAGTAGGGGCATTTTCCAAACAGCAAGAAATTGTTGGCAGTGATATTGTTAAGCAAGCGGCGAGTGAATCTTTACCTATCGACTTTATTGCCACAAATAATAAGGTGAGTAAAATAGGTTCGATTTGGCCTTATAGTGCTGCTGCGTTAATGCTTTTTTGTGCAGGAATTGGCCTGTCATTTATTCTTTAGTTAGGTGATTCATGTCTTATTTATTAGATGCGTTAAAGCAGTCAAAGCACGATACCATGAGCGCAGAGCAATATGACTTGCAAGCGCAACAATTAAAACAACAACACCAGTTGATGACCTATCGTCGAATTAGTTTTTTACTCGCAGGAAGTTTATTGGCAACGGGTATATTGACCAGTGGCTTTTTTGTCGGGAAGTGGCTGCAACAAGAAAATGTAGCCGTAAAAAATAAGGTTGTCCAAAATGACCTTAGTCAAAAAGACTCAGCAGTGGTAGAAAAACCAACAAGCCCAGAGGAAGTACAAAAAACGGTTGTTCAAGCAGTAACAAACCCTCAAGCGCCCCTTGTTACAACTGCGCCTAACAATTCTGTGCCACTGGCAGGGCAATTGGTTTATGTACAAACCCCAACGGGTGTACAGCAAATGTTGCTTACGCCTCAAGGGCAATATTTACCTATGAGCGTTAATCAAGCGTCTCAAGGGCAAGCGCACAATTTCTCGGCGCAGAATAACGTTTCATCTAGTTTTCAATCACCGAGCAACCAACCGAAAAGCGTACCAACTCAGCCAACGAAAAGAACACTCAGTGCCGATGAGTTAAGTAAATACAAAGTGTTAGGTAAACCACTTAATCAAAATGTGCCTGCCCAGCCAGAATCAACCGCTGAACTAGATACGGTTCCCGACACGCTTAAAAATGCGTTTGCGCAAGCCGTTAATGACACAGAAACAACAGCCGACTACGAAGTAACTCAAGGCTCTCGTCATTCATCACGGGTACAACCCGTTGAGCTACTGCCGGATGGCCTACAAAGTATGTTGCCAAGCATTAAATATCAGGCACATATTTATTCGTCGACAGCAGATAAGCGCTGGATAAAACTCAATGGCAGAGAGCTATATGAAGGGGAGTCTATTGGTGCATTGAGGGTGCTAGAAATAGCACCGGATCAGAGCGTACTTGATTTTGATGGCTATGAATTTAGCTTAAAAGCCCTGCAAGATTGGCCACAATAGTGGCCAATTAACTAAAGATAGAGTGCTTATAAAAGCCCTCTAAATCTATATTATATTCTTTGGGTTTCACTGCTGATTCAAGCGTGTCTTGTGTTCTTTTGCTTGATAAGTCAATATCTTGAACTTCAGTGTAACGCCCATGTTTGGCATTAAAAAACGTTTTTACGACTGGTTTTAATGGTGTTGCAGGATTACTTTGGGTCACCAGCCCCACTTTTTGGCTGGAAAGTTTTACCAGCGTGCCCACTGGGTGAATACCAATGCATTGAATAAACTTATTAAGTAGCACGCCATCAAAGCTATCTGGGCAACCTTGTTTTAATATTTTAAACGCCTTAATTGGCTCCATACCCGCTTTATAAACGCGTTCAGCGGTTAATGCATCATATACATCAACAATAGAGGCCATACGAACGTACTGGCTTATTTCATCGCCCTTTTTACCAAAGGGGTAGCCTTTACCATCTAAGCGCTCATGGTGCATACCTGCGATATCAACAGCAATCCCCGTTAATCCTGCGTCTTCTAGTATTTCTTTGCTAAAGCGCGCATGGTTTTGCATCACTTTAAATTCTTCGTCACTGTAGCGACCTGGTTTGTTGAGAATCGCGTCAGGTATTTTTATTTTTCCCATATCATGCAATAGGGCACCTGTTGCAAGTTCTTCAATGATTGGTTTTTCAATATTGAGATGTTTTGCAAAAATACTCATTAAAATAGACACATTTATCGAGTGCTCTAATAAATAGGCATCTTTTTGGCGCATTTGCGTAATGCACGCCAGCGCATCTTGATTTCTAAATACGGAGTCAATAAACCCGCTAGCCAGCTCCCTAAAAGGAGCAACATCAACAGTGCGGCCAGATTCTATATCGCCAAATGCTTTGGTTTGTAAGTTTTTTGCTTCATCATAAAGCTTTTTAGCTTTACTCATTTCTTGCTCAGCGCTGTGGGTTATTAACCATGGATCGCGCTTTTTGATTTCGTGATTAGTAGCAGGCGTTGGTTGTGTTTCAGATTCTTCAGAGGTGAGCATTTTATCAGGATCGATTTCAACCTCTAAAATGCCAGATTTTATTAATTTATCAATTCCACTTTGAGTTTTAACCCAGCCTTGGTTTTTTATTCTAATATTGCCAGTTTGCTTAACAACTTTTTGTACAAACATACCAGGTTTTAGCTGTGTAGTAGGAATGGTTTTCAAAGTGAACTCTAATTAACAAATATGATTAGAGAAAGTAACAAATAAATTCACATTTAGAAATAAAAAAAGGCATCAAATTGATGCCTTTTTAATTAAATGATGACTATTTTCTATTCATCATCTTCAACAAGCGTCATCAACGAGGTGTTACCGCCTGATGCCGTTGTATCGATACTGATTGTTTTTTCAGTAATTAAGCGCTTAATTAGCGTGTCGTAATACTCTGAGCTGATCACTGGCAGTATTGCGCCTTTACGTTGTGCAAGCTGTTGGCTGAAGTAGCCTAAGCGAGAAGAACGTGCAGCAACTACCGCACCCGCTAGGTGAGGGTGTGCCAATATAGCTTGTAACTGGTTTGGTTTAGCTACTTGGAAAACACCTTCAGCAACGCCGGTTGCAATAAACTTATCTCTAAAGGCAACCGCTTCGTCGTAAAATATTTCAGATGCAACAGTAATTACCGTATTACCAGCCGCTAGTGCGGTAATAATAGACAGTGCCCAAAAGTTAAATGAGGTGCTTTTATCTGCGTAACAAACCACACAACCCCGAGCTTCAAGGTGAAGTGTATTCGACTCACCTGTTGGCCCTGGCAATGTTGTATATTTACGCATGTGCTTTTCTAAGCGGTTTAACTGAGCACGTGCATCGGCAAGTGTTAACGCTAAATCGTCCGCGAGGTCGTCAATAATTTCAACCGTCGCTACTTTCGCTAATAACTGACGTACCGCAGAAACACGATCATTCAGTGGCGTTGCACGCCAGATTTTTTCATCGCGCATAGAGTTAACCATCAGCTTTTCTACTTGCTCATTTGCGCCACTGTAGTGGTGTAAATCAAGCTCATCTGGCGTTAGGTTAGTCATTTGTACGTTATCTGGTGAAGCTTTTTCTTTTATTAGGCGTTGTAGGTAGTTTGGTCCACCGGCTTTAGGGCCAGTACCAGAGAGTCCACGGCCACCAAACGGTTGCACGCCAACAATGGCACCAATCATATTACGGTTGATGTATACGTTACCTGCACGCGACATTTTCGCTAAATGTTCACAGCGCTCTTCAATGCGAGAATGGATACCCATTGTTAAGCCGTAACCCGTGTTGTTGATTTGGTCGACAACACTATCAAGCTCACTCGATTTAAAGCGGATAACATGCACACACGGGCCAAATACTTCACGTTTCAATACCGATAAGTCTTTAATTTCGTATAAACGTGGCGCAAAGAAAAATGCGCCATTTTCGCTGTTATCAGGAATTTTACACTCATAGTGAAGTGTTGCATTACCCTTGAGGTATTCAACATGGTCGTTGAGTGTTTTAAGCGCTTTTTCATCTATTACTGGGCCTACGTCTGTAGAGAGTAATGATGGGTCGCCAATATGCAACTCAGCAAGTGCGCCTTTAAGCATATCGATAATGCCATCAGCTACGTCTTCTTGAATAAAGAGTACGCGTAATGCTGAACAGCGTTGACCTGCACTTTGGAAACCAGAACTGATAACATCATCAACAACTTGCTCAGGAAGCGCTGTTGAGTCAACAATCATACAGTTTTGGCCGCCAGTCTCTGCAATTAAAGGCACCTGAATATCGTTACGTGCCGCTAATGTTTGCGAGATAAGCGTGCCCGTTTCAGTTGAACCAGTAAACATAACAGCTTGAATACGCTCATCAGGAACAATGGTTTTACCTACTTCGCTACCGCGAGCAATGACAGGTTGTACAACGTGCTCAGGTAAACCAACTGATAGCATTAATTCAATGGCACGTAGTGCGATTAAGCTGGTTTGCTCTGCTGGTTTTGCAATAACCGTGTTACCAGTAACTATGGCCGCTGCAACTTGACCCAAGAAAATAGCGAGCGGGAAGTTCCATGGGCTAATACATAAAATAACACCACGGGCTTCAAAGCGCTCATCTTGCGCAAGCTCTTCAGCACGGGCTGCGTAGTAACGACAAAAATCAACGGCTTCACGTACTTCATCAATACCATCTTGTGCTACTTTACCTGCTTCTTTAATACAGATAGCAACAAGCTCATCGTGATGGCGCTCTAAAATATCAGCAACGCGACGTAATAAATTGGCGCGCTCTTTTACCGGTGTTTGTGACCATGATTCAAATGCGGTTTCAGCGTTGGCTAGCAACACTTTCATTTCATCGCTATTTTGTAATTTTATATGGCCAATAATTTCTTTATGGTTTGCAGGGTTTTTAACTGCCAGCGCGCCCTCTGGTACTTGGCTTTCATCAATTAAATGCTCTTCAAACCAAGTGTCTAAATTTTCTTTAAACGGGGTGATCACGTTAATATCAGTTAAGTCCATACCTTTTGAATTGGCACGTTCTTCACCGTATAAATCAATTGGCATTTTTATCTGTGTGTTGTATTTATTACGTAAACCTTGCAGTGTTTCAACAGGATCTGGCAATAATGCTTCAACCGGTTGTGTGGTATCTACAATGGCATTTACAAATGACGAGTTAGCGCCGTTTTCTAGTAAACGACGCACAAGGTAAGCAAGCAGGTCTTCGTGTTGGCCGACCGGTGCGTATACGCGGCACTGAATTTTTTCTTCATCAACGATTTGGTCAAATAAAGATTCACCCATACCGTGAAGACGTTGGAATTCAAAACCTTGGTTATCACCTTTGGCTACTTCTAAAATAGTCGCTGCGGTGTAGGCGTTGTGTGTTGCAAATTGAGGGTAAAGTACATCACGTGCTTCAAGCATTTTAATCGCACACGCTTTATATGATACATCCGTGGTTGCTTTACGGGTAAACACCGGGAAATAATCTAAACCATCTTGTTGTGTGGTTTTGATTTCTGTATCCCAGTATGCGCCTTTTACTAAACGCACCATCATTTTTCGACCCACACGAGTTGCTAGGTCGGTTAGCCATTCAATAACAAAAATAGCGCGTTTTTGATAAGCCTGAACCGCTAAACCAAAACCTTGCCAATCGCCTAAATCGTCATCGCTAAATACTGCCTCAATAACATCAAGAGAAATATCTAAACGGTCAGCTTCTTCAGCATCAACAGTAAAGCCGATATCGTATTTTTTAGCGGCAAGGGCTAGCTCTTTTAGTTTTGGAACGATTTCTTCCATTACACGCTCTCTATGAGTGAACTCATATCGAGGGTGAATAGCCGATAACTTTACAGAAATACCTGGGCTTTTTATTGGACCACGGCCATTTGCGGCTTTACCGATAGCATGAATCGCATTCATGTAGCTATCAAAGTAACGCTTGGCGTCTTTCATTGTGCGAGCACCTTCGCCTAGCATATCGTAAGAATATACATAGCCTTTTTGCTCTTTTTCAGCAGCACGCTCAATCGCTTCGTTAATGGTACGACCCATTACGAACTGTTTGCCCATTATCTTCATAGCAAAGTTAACAGACTTACGTATAACTGGCTCGCCTAAACGACCAATGGTTTTTTTGAGTATGCCAAACTGTTGCTCTTTAGTCTTATCGTTATAGTTAACCATTTTACCGGTTACTAATAATCCCCAAGACGAGGCATTAACGAATAAAGAGTCACTACTACCTAAGTGAGAGCTCCAATCGCCGTTTGCTAATTTATCACGTATTAATGTTTCTTGAGTTGCTTTATCAGGAACACGAAGCAGCGCTTCGGCTAAACACATTAATACCACACCCTCTTCACTCGATAGTGAAAATTCATTTAATAGCGCATCAACACCGCTTTGACCGTCTTGGTCTTTACGAATGTTTAAAACTATTTGGCGAGCTCTTTCCCATGCACGGCTTCGTGCTTTAACACCGACTTCTGCAAGTGGTAAAATGTGATCAATAACCGCATTTTCATCTATACGGTAGAAGTCACGGATCTTTTGTCTGATCGGACAAGTCGTTGTTAAATCGCCATTGAATAACATAAGCAACCCTCAGGAGTGTTAAGACTTAGGGTAATTATTAATTACCGCTAAATGTTGTTGGTGTAAAGCGTGCATTCTAATTAAAATCCAGCAGAATATGCTGGTTAATTTTGCCGTTTTACGATAATTTACAGGGCATATTATTAACTTATCCATATAAAATACTGATATGACTAATCCGAATAGATTACGCCTGCTTGATCGTATCGATATATCAATTTTAGACGTTTTGCAGCGCAATGGTAGAATTTCAAATGTTAACCTCGCAAAACAAGTGAATTTAAGTCCTAGTCCTTGTTTAGATAGAGTTAAACGTCTGGAGCAAGAAGGCTACATAGAGGGATATTTTGCAAAATTAAGCGAGGAAAAGCTCAATCAAAGCCTAGTGGCGCATGTGCAGGTATCGTTAGTCACCTCAAATACAGCGGTATTTAAAGTGTTTCGTGAACACATTCTTAAAATTAAGCAGGTTGTTGAATGTGATATGGTGGCGGGTGGTTACGACTATTTATTAAAAATTCGCGTCTCTAATATGGATGAATACAGAGAAGTATTAGGTGATTTGGTTGATATTCCAGGGGTGGGTACACACCACACTTACATGGTAATAGAAAAAATCAAACAGGATCCTGGACTGCGTTTAGATATGTAACCTTTGAGTACATTATTGCAGGTATTAAAAATTGCAGGCATAAAAAAAGCATCTTTCGATGCTTTTTTTATGCCTGCAATATAGGTGGCGCTTACGCCCAACCTTCATAGCGTTTTCTGCGCGATAACACGATGGTTAAAATAATTCCTAAGAACAAACCTAAAAATGCAATAGCACCGCCATAAGTGAGTAGCTGACGCTTTTCTTTAGCACTGGTTGCTTGCTTTAATTGTTGTTCTTGAGCAAGCGAGTCTTGTAATTGACTTATTTGTGCTAACAGCTGAGCATTTTGTTCGGTTAGCTGTGAGTTTTGTTCTTGTAGTTCAGGTAATTCTACTTGCGCTTGGCGTAATTTATTTTGCATAGCGCTAATTTCGCTGTTAAGCGCTTGATACTGCTGCTTTAAACCAGCTGATTCGCTGATGAATTTAGCCTCTACCCAGCCTTCACGGTCTTTATCATCTTTAACTTTTATAAAACCGTTTTGTTCATCAGATAATAAAGTCAGTTGCGTGCCTGCATCTATAGAACCGAGTAAGCGGTAGTCTTTACTGGCGCCTGAACGCATAAAAGTATACAAGTTATCGATTATATAAGCTGTTTTAGCATTAGTAGGCGGCGTTGATTGAGCTTCTTCTGCTTGGCTCATAAACGGGGCGGCTGTTAAAAGCAGCCATAGTAAACAGTGTTTTAGCATTTATCTACCTTGTTAATCTAGCAGTGTCCGTTGTGAACGTGATTTTTATTTCGCATAAGTATATAGATAGTATGGATTTAATAGTTTAATAGCAAGATAGATATTGTAACCAAAGTATTTTGCTTGCGTGTTTATGATTAAAAAATTTGCAATATAGGTCTGCTTTGTTTATTTTGAGCACTTATTAATTTTAAGGGTAATCCGCAAGCCTAATGGATACTGAGATAGAACTGAAGTTTTTGGTATCAGATGACGTCATTCCACTGATCCCCTCGTTAATTACTCAATTTGCAAAAACAGTTACAAACAAGCCTTCTAAAAGTTTGCAAAATGCTTATTATGATACGCCAAGCAGAGAGCTGAGAGCACTCGATATTGGTTTTAGAACGCGTTGTACAGACGAGCGCTGTGAGCAAACAATTAAGCTTGCAGGAGACGTGGTGGGGGGATTACATCAACGTCCAGAATATAACCTTCCCATAGAAACAAATCGACCTAATTTAATGGCGTTTGATTCATCAATTTGGCCACACGGCATGCAAATTGATGTTATATCACAAAACCTCTACCCTATATTTAGTACTAATTTTATCCGCCGTACGTGGTTAATTGAAACGCAAAATGGTGCCAAAATTGAAGTGGTATTAGATAAAGGTGAAGTGGCCGCCTCGGGTAAAGTGGAGATTATTAGCGAGCTCGAAATAGAGCTCGTCGAAGGTAGCCGAGACGAGCTATTTGCTTTAGCAGATAAATTAATAAGCCAAAACAGTGTGCGCTTGGGGCTTTATTCAAAAGCAGCAAGAGGCTACCGCCTAGCGGATAACACACCGTTACAACCGAGTAAATCTATCGGTTTTGTTAAACTTACTAAGCAAGCCACTCAAGAGCAAGCACTTATTGAAGCCATGGGCTTTGGTATTCGCTTTGTGCAAAAACATGAGCAATGCTATTTTGATAAGCCAAGTTTAAAAACATTAAAACGTGTGACCGACGGTATTAGTTTAATTCGTCATAACTTTTGGTTATTTGATGATATTGTCAGTAAAGACAGCACCGAGCACCTCAGAACGGAGCTAAAGTGGTTATTGAGTGAATTAGCATGGGTTGAAAATTCCATTCAGTTAAAAACTTACACTTCTAAGCGCCATGCTTTTTATAAAAAAATAAACAGTGCGCCCGCCTTAGCTCAAGTTATTAATGATTTAAAAGAGTTACAACCGAGTATTGATGATATTTTTGCGCTTTTTCATAGTGCGCGTTACAACCGTTTATTGCTGAGCTTAACAACATGGCTGATAAATAAGCAGTGGCGTAAAGACTGGAGCCAAGCAGAGCTACAAAACGCTGAGCAGCCCGTTATTGATATTGCTCATCGTTTATTTGATAAAGATTGGAAAAATTTACACCGTTTATTGCCTAAAGAGCAAAGTTTAGCGGGCAATGATTATTTAAATTTTCGTACTCAGTTAGAAAATAGCTTACTCAGTGGTAACTGTTTAGGTGCACTGTTTAATAAAGATGAACGATTAGAATTTAGGCTTCCTTGGCTCGATATTTCTCATGGCATGTATGAGTTAAGCACGCTTGATTATTTAAAACAGCTGTGTGGCGGGCAAGAAGATGCTCAACTAGCAAAAATACAACTATGGTTAGAGCAAAAATCTGACTTTTTAGTCAGTGCCATGGAGCAAAGTCGACATGCTTCATTTGATACAGAACCTTATTGGCTTTAATGGCTAAGCACTTTTGTAGCCGGACTTTGCTGCAAAAGTGCATGATTTTTTCACTTTTGTGTTTTGCTACCAATGTGTGTTCACAGCCATCTTGGCAACTTTACGAAAGCAAACAAGGGGTAAGTGTTTATTTTCAGCGTTTAACTGACGATACCTTGAAAATGAAAGCTGAAACGGTGGTGAAAATACCACAGCAGAAGATTTAATCGCCTTATTCAGTGATACCGATGCTGCTCCCCGCTGGATAGAAAATATTGCTAAAGTAAAATTACTGAAATATTTAAGCCCCTCAGAAAACCTTGTTTACAGCTTTATTGACTCCCCTTGGCCCGTTGCAAATAGAGATTTAGTCACGTATTCGTGCTATACGAAACGCAGCGCGTTGCAAACTCAACTTAGTATTCATGCCCGTCCTGATTTTTTACCTAAAACTAAAGGGGTAATAAGAATAAGCACATTAGATGCGACGTGGTTACTGACTCAGCAAGCGAATAACTTGCATATTGACTATCAGGTTTATGCGTTACCAGGCGGAAGTATACCTAATTGGCTAAATAACCGAGTCGCTCTAAAAAGCACCTTTAACACGCTAATAAATCTAGCTGAAATACTCACGACAAAGCAGTACACAGCAAAGCCAACCGTCATCCGTACTGGGGATTGCACACATGGCGAATTGCCGCGGTTATAAGCAAAAAAGTGACCTAAGTGGTCACTTTTTTAAGTGGATATAAGCTAATTAGTATTTAGCGGATTCTCCGTCTTTGGGTAAAGACTGTTTTATAAACTCGCGTAAATCGTTATTAGAGCTTTCTAAATCTGCGTGGCGTAAGTACATCATATGGCCACTGCGGTAGCCTTTAAAGCTTAACCTATCTTGCATTTTACCACTTGGATCTAATTGCCACATGGTGTACTTGGCATCAAAGTAATTGGTTGCACCGTCAAAATAACCCGCCTGAACCATCACATTTAAATAAGGGTTTTGAGCCATAGCTAAACGCAAATTTTCACCGGTATTGTTTCCGCTTCTGTCCCATGGGTGAACGTTACCAAATAAGTTATATTTGATATCGGTTTTGTAATTAAGCTCTTCACGAAGATAATAGTTAATTGCAGGAGTGAAAGAGTGCAGCCATGATGTAAGCTCTGCCCAGTAATCTGGTGACTCACCGGCATCGCGTTTATCTATGCCTAAATAGCGCGAATCCAGTCGACCAACCATTTGTCCGCGTTCACGCAATAACTCTTTCCAAAAAAACTGTGTTGGAATATCTAAATTGTTTTGACTAACAAATGTTTCAGATAGACCTGCATATTTGGCCATTTTTTTAATAATACGACGTTTTTCATCTGGGGCAATAAATCCGCCTTTTGCAAGCGCGGGAATGAGCTCATTAACGGTAAACTGTTCCACTTCAGGTAATAGCTCGTCTAAGTCTTTAGCTTGTAAATCAGCGCTTAATGCCTTGTGGTACCATGCTGTGGCTGCAAAATAAGGTAGGCGGTTAGCGGCTTTTACAGGACCATCGCGCTTAATACCAATATCGGTAGGTGAAACGAGTACAACACCGTTAATGTACATCCATTGACTATTTTGTAGCTCATGCGCTAAGCCTGATACACGAGTGGTACCATAGCTTTCACCAATTAAAAATTTAGGAGAGCGCCAGCGTTCATTGCGAGATACAAAAGTATTAAGCCACTCTGCTAGATATTTTATATCGGCATTCACACCAAAAAATAACTCTTTTTGTTTATCCTTTGGTAGAAGGTTACCATCTTTATCTTCAACGACACGCGAATAACCCGTGTTTACAGGGTTTACGTAAACGATGTCGGCTACGTCTAAAACCGAATAAGGGTTATCTTTAACACCGTAAGGTTGAATAGGGTAGCCTTCGTCGTCAATTTTTAAAACGCGTGGGCCGGTGTATGCTAAATGCATCCAAACTGACGCTGAGCCTGGGCCACCATTGAATGAAATAAGTAATGGGCGCTTTGTTCTATCATCGACCTTATCGCGCGTGTAGTAAGTGTATTGAAGGGTTGCGATGGCGTCTCCCTTGTCATCCCATACCGGTTGTGTGCCAGTTGCTACTGTGTAAGAAAATCGTTCATTATTTATTTTTGCTTTGTGCTGAGTAACTACTTTACTGTCGATATCAATACGGCGTTGATTATCGGCAAACGTTGCACTAGAAAATGTAAGTGCAATAGCGGCAATGGGTAAAAATAGACTTCGACTAAATTTCATAAGTGACCCTTTTTATTTTATGTACTGCAGTTATAGCGATATTTGAGTAAAAAACAAAAGTATTGAGACTAGCTGCCGATAATAATCGTTGAGTTAGCGAGTAACCACCTCTGTTAAGAATAAACTTTGTTTAATAGTTAGACTTTTTTTAAACGCCTTCTTTGTATTTCATTGATATCGCACCAATGCAGTATTTTGCATAAAAAAAGCGCACCTAAATGGTGCGCTTTTTTGTTTTATATATTATTTATTTTTTTAAGTTTATGTTTTTATTATTAATTTAAAAATGGCACAAAGGTTGGATTGCATAGAGCAAATACAATAACAAGCTAGTGTCCTAAGGGGGCCTTTGTGAAAATGATCAGTGCAATAATAAAGCCATTCAAACTAGATGATGTGCGTGAAGCACTCGCTGATTTAGGCATCGAAGGAATGACCGTGGTTGACGTTAAGGGGTTTGGACGTCAAAGAGGTCATACAGAGTTATACCGTGGTGCTGAATATCAGGTTGACTTTATACCTAAAATTAAACTTGAAATTGCTACTCGTAGTGAAAATTGCCAACGCGTTGTAGAAACCATTACCAAAGTCGCTGGAACGGGCAAAATTGGTGACGGCAAAATTTTTGTTTACGACCTAGATCAAATCGTCCGTATTCGTACTGGCGAGCTTGATGATGATGCAATTTAAGGGGGCAACATGGAAAATACAATTATAGAGCTGAAGTTTTCGCTCGATACGTTTTACTTTTTAATGTCTGGCATCTTAGTCATGTGGATGGCAGCCGGTTTTGCAATGTTAGAAGCGGGTTTAGTGCGCTCTAAAAATACCACAGAAATTCTAACTAAAAATATCGCGCTTTATTCTATCGCGTGTACTATGTTTTTGTTGATAGGCTACAACATTATGTACGTAGATAATGTTGAAGGCGGCGTTATTCCTTCGTTTGGTGGGCTAATAGGTAGCCAAGCGGCAGATGCTAATCACTCACTAGAATCTGACTTTTTCTTCCAAGTAGTGTTTGTTGCAACGGCCATGTCTATTGTATCTGGCGCCGTAGCGGAGCGTATGAAGTTATGGGCTTTCTTAGTGTTTACTGTAGTACTAACAGGATTAATTTACCCAATTGAAGGTTACTGGACATGGGGCGGCGGCTTCTTATCTGAATTAGGCTTTGTTGATTTTGCAGGCTCTGCCATTGTACATGCAACGGGTGCGGCTGCGGCGCTTGCGGGTGTAATACTACTGGGTGCACGTAAAGGTAAATATGGTAAAAATGGTGAAATTTACCCAATTCCAGGTTCAAACTTGCCACTTGCTACATTGGGTACGTTTATTTTATGGATGGGTTGGTTTGGCTTTAACGGCGGATCACAGTTATTAATTTCAGATAAAGAAAACGCAACAGCGGTAGGTCAAATATTACTTAATACTAATGCTGCTGCAGCTATGGGGGCAATTTCAGCCTTGTTCTTATGTAAACTTTTATGGGGCAAAGCCGATTTAACCATGGTACTTAATGGTGCACTTGCAGGCTTAGTGGTTATTACTGCAGACCCATTATCACCATCACCATTAATGGCGTGCTTATTTGGCTTACTAGGTGGCTCATTAGTAATACTTAGTATTGTCGCATTGGACAAAGCGAAGATAGATGATCCCGTGGGCGCTATTTCTGTTCACGGTGTGTGTGGCATCCTAGGTATAGTGCTAGTACCTGTTACTAATGCTGAGGCCAGCATTGTTAATCAGTTGATTGGCCTACTATGTATTATTGGTTTTGTGTTTATTGCTTCATTCATTGTATGGGCAATCCTCAAGCAAACCATGGGTATTCGTGTTACCGAAGAAGAAGAGTTAAACGGTATGGATCAACACGATTGTGGTATTGATGCTTATCCAGAGTTTGTATCAGTTAGAAGTAATTAATTAAAAGTATTGTGTGTTCAATCAAAGCCCTACTCTGTTAGGGCTTTTTTGATTTCAGGGGAGGTTAATTTTTCAGGTGCTAGAGTAATGTGATAAGCTCCTCGCGTTAAATCAACCTTTGGAATATATTACACTTAAATGGCTGAAAAAAAGAAAACATCGACCAGTAAACCCTCGACTAAGCGCGCTACAAAGACATCTAAATCATCGGCGCGAAAAAGTGCGACTAAAAAAACTTCAAGCACCGCAAAACGGCCACTTTTTAAAACGTTGTTTTCTATTTTTTGGAAACTGAGTCTGGCGACGTTTATCGCCATTGCACTTTATTTTATTTACCTTGATGCAAAAATAACTCGCCAGTTTGAAGGTAATAAATGGCAACTTCCGGCACAAGTGTATGCTCGCTCAATGACGTTTTTTCCAGGCCAGTTTTTATCAGAGCAAGAAGTATTATGGGAGCTTAAGCGCTTAAACTACACGGCGGTTAATCGCTTAAGCCGGACTGGGCAGTATATTAAAACAGCCAATAGTATTAAGGTTTTTCGTCGTGACTTTGAATTTTATGATGGTTTAGAGAGCGCTCATGTTATTGAGTTGCGTTTCTCTGGAGAGAAGGTAGCCAGTATTAAAGATAAGTTTGGCCGTCGCTTAAACACTGCCAGATTAGAGCCTGTACAAATAGCCCGTATTGGTAATGACTCAAAACAAGATAGAGAGTTTGTACCATTAGATAAATTTCCTGACATGCTTAAAAATACCTTATTAGTAGTTGAAGACCGCGATTTTTATGATCATCACGGTGTATCGGTATTTTCAATTTTACGCGCTTTGTATACCAATATTCGCGCAGGGCGCACCGTGCAAGGGGGGAGTACATTAACCCAGCAGCTGGCTAAAAATATTTACCTTACCCGTGAGCGTTCGTTAGTGCGTAAAATTAATGAAGCCTTTATTGCGCTTATTCTTGATTACCGTTACTCAAAAGATCAGATTCTCGAAGCCTATTTAAACGAAGTGTACTTAGGTCAGTCATACAACCAAGGGGTACATGGAATGGGGCTGGCCGCCGAGTTTTACTTTGCCAAACCTGTTGATGAACTCGAGTACGACCAAATTGCCTTGCTGGTGGCTATGGTTAAAGGCCCATCTTATTACAATCCTAGACGTTACAAAGAACGTGCGATGGAGCGTCGTGACCTAGTGCTGCGTTTAATGGTCGATAACAAACTTATTTCTACTAAAGAGTATAGAGCCTCGTTAAAACGCGCAATTGATATTGCACCAATGAAAGCCAGCTTGCAAAAGTCTTATCCAGGTTACTTAGAGTTGGTTAATCGCGAGCTCAAACAGCTGCTACCCGATCAAGACGTATTGGATGCAGGGGTGCGTGTATTTACCTACTTTGATTTACAAAAACAAACCGCAATGGAAGAGTCGATTCAGGCCAGTTTACCTTATTTAGAAAGACGTCCAAATACCAAAGAGTTAGAAGCGGCGATGATCTCCGTTAATGTTGAAAAAGCCGGTGTATCAGCGTTAGTCGCTGGACGTGATGTACGCTACTCAGGATTTAACCGCGTGCTCGATACCAAACGAAATATTGGCTCATTAGTTAAACCTGCAGTGTATTTAAGTGCACTGCAGCTTCCTCATTATAACTTAGCGACGTTACTTGATGACTCGCCTGTTCAAGTCACCAACGAGGAGAGTAACGTATGGCAGCCAGAAAACTTTGATCATCAATACCGTGGTGCCATGCCTCTTTATAAAGCATTTAGCCACAGTATTAATATACCGGCAGTTAACTTAGGGCTTGATGTAGGCGTCGATAAAGTGGCTAACACGCTCAGAGGGTTAGGAGCTAAAGGTTATATTAATGAATACCCATCGTTGTTATTAGGGGCTATTGAAATGTCGAGCTTTGAAGTGGCACAGCTTTATACCACGATTGCAGCAGACGGTGAATACAGAGAGCTGACGTCTATTTCTGCGTTAACCGACTCTGTTGGTAAAGTACTTTATAAGCACAAAGTAATTAACGAGCAACGTTTTGATAAAGATGCCATGTACATGACCAAATATGCTATGAAGCGAGTAACTAAAGATGGCACCGCTAAGCGCTTAAACTTACATTTTCCGTCAATCCAGTTGGCAGGTAAAACAGGCACCAGTAATGAATTACGCGACAGCTGGTTTGCTGGATTTGATCAAAATACAGTGACGGTTGCATGGATAGGCCGTGACGATAATAAAAGCACCGGCTTAACCGGCAGTGTTGGCGCGCTTGAAACCTATATTCGTTATTTAAAACCGCTAAACCCGCAAGCAATTGCCGATACCCGTCCGCCTTCAATTAGGTGGGCATTTGTAAACGAGCAAACTGGGAAGCAAGCACCACCGGGCTGTGGCAAAGTGATTCAACTGCCACTTAGAGCCAGTGAGTTTAAACCAAGACCAGAATGTATTCGTTAAATAGTAAAAACAAAAAAAGCCCGAAAGGGCTTTTTTTATGGGTAAGCGTTTTTAAAAACTAAACGTTATAGCTTAGCAAAAGCGCGCTCTGCTGCTTCAATCGTTGCTTGAACTTCTTGCTCTGTGTGCGCAGCACACACAAAACCAGCTTCAAACGCTGAAGGCGCTAAATAAACCCCTTCTTCAAGCATTAAGTGGAAGAACTTTTTAAAGCGCTCTAAATCACATTCAGTGGCTTGTTTGTAAGTAGTTACTTTTTCTGCATCGGTGAAGAAAAAGCCATACATACCGCCAGCGTAGTTAGTCGTTAAGGCAATACCTGCTTTTTTAGCTGCGGCTTCAAAGCCTTCACAAATCGCTTTACTAATGGCTTCTAACTTATCATGCACGCCAGGAGCGCTTAGTAGTTCAAGTGATTTTAAGCCTGCTGCCATCGCAATAGGGTTACCTGAAAGTGTACCCGCTTGATAAACAGGGCCTACAGGAGCTATGTAATCCATGATTTCTGTTTTACCACCAAACGCGCCTACTGGCATGCCACCACCAATTACTTTACCTAAACAGGTTAAGTCTGGTTTGATGTTGTAATACGCTTGAGCGCCACCAAGGGCGACACGAAAACCTGTCATTACTTCATCAAAAATAAGCACGGATTGGTATTGATCACATACTTCACGCAGACCTTCTAAAAAGCCGGGCACTGGTGGAATACAGTTCATGTTACCGGCAACTGGTTCAACAATAATACACGCGATTTCATCGGCGTACTTGGCAAAAATCGCTTTCACTTCTTCAATATTGTTAAACGAAACGGTGAGTGTGTGCTTAGCTAAATCTTCAGGAATACCTGGAGAGTTAGGTACACCCATAGTTAATGCGCCAGAGCCGGCTTTTACTAGTAATGAGTCTGCATGGCCGTGGTAACACCCTTCAAATTTTAAGATTTTGTCACGACCAGTAAAACCACGGGCTAAACGAATTGCACTCATTGTTGCTTCAGTACCAGAGCTCACCATGCGTACTTTTTCGATTGATGGTACTAGCTCTTTTACTTTTTCAGCCATTAAAATTTCAGCTTCAGTAGGCGCTCCGTAGCTTAAACCATTTTCTACCGCGTCATGCACTGCTTGTTTAATTTCAGGGTGATTGTGGCCCATAATCATTGGACCCCAAGAGCCTACATAATCGATGTAACGGTTGCCATCAGCATCAAATGTAAACGCGCCCTGTGCTTTAGTAATAAACAGCGGAGTACCACCTACACCATTAAATGCACGCACTGGCGAATTTACTCCACCAGGAATAGAGTCTTGAGCTCGTTTAAATAAGTCTTGGCTAATTGTCATGAAAAATCCTATTGTTTTATCACTTTAAAATTAAAGCTTAGCTGTCGCGTTTGCGGCTAAACCAAGGAACGCTTACTTCATACTGCTCGACTTTGTTTTCTACGCCGAGGGTTAAAGCAAACAGTGCCATACGAATGAGTACGCCATTTTGTACTTGGCGGAATATCGCTAGATTGTCGTTAGCATTTAAGTCGTTATCAAGTTCGTTTGCCTCTAGGCGACTATCGCGAGGAAGCGGGTGCATTAATACTGAATTAGGTTTGCAATGAGTATTATAAATAGACTGGCTAATTCTAAATCCACCACGATACTTATTAGCTTCTTCTTGTGATGGAAAACGCTCTTCTTGGATTCGTGTTTGATAAACGATATCGGCTGCTAAGTTACCTTCCATTTTATCTACCAGTTCAATTTTATGACCGGCATTTTCAACCGCAGATAAAATTGAGTCAGGCATTTGCAAGCCATTAGGGGCAACCATCGAAAACTTAATGTCTTTGTAATGGCACAGTAACTTAGAGAGTGAGTGAACAGTACGGCCATATTTTAAATCGCCGACTAGCGCAATATGCATACCATCGATATTTTGATCGAAGCGGTTAAGTTCACGCTCAATAGTTAATAAATCAAGCAATGCTTGGGTAGGGTGCTCATTGGGTCCGTCACCACCGTTTATTACTGGTACGCTGCAACCTGTTGCAAATTCAGCTACCGAGCCTGAGTCAGGATGGCGCATAGCAACAGCATCAGCATAAGCTGAAATAACTCGTGCGGTATCATAAAGTGATTCGCCCTTAGCAAGCGCAGAGCTTTGCATGCCGGTGGTTTCACGAACTAGTCCACCGAGTAAGTTAAACGCAGTGCCAAAACTAACACGAGTACGTGTACTGGGTTCAAAAAACAGATTTGCTAAAATAGCGCCTTCAAGCACGTTGGTCCGCTTTTGTTTTTTAGCGTATGGCTCCATTTTTTTTGCCACAGCAAATATGCGTTCAATACAGTCTCGGTCGAGTTGATTAACAGAGAGTATATTTTCACCTTGGAAACTGAACATGGGGTTATTCCTAGTTATTCAAAAAGGCGCGATAATCCACAAAGGAGCACGCAATCGCGCGTATTATACAAACTTAGTATGCGACTTGGCAGCGTAATTTATAAGCCTTTGCTAAAAGCTTGGCTTAATAATCGCCAAAGCGACAATAACGAGTAGCGCTAAAACAGGTAGCTCGTTGAAAATACGATAAAACCGATCGCTTTTAGTATTTCTATCGTGTTTAAAATCAGCTAACAATTTGAAACAGTAGCCATGATAAATATATAAAATAATCACCAGCACGAGTTTGTAATGCAGCCACATGCTGTAACGAAACCATTCTCGGCCGTATTCAACAATAGTCAATACGCCAAATACTGCGGTAAGCACCGCAAAGGGTGTAACAAAATAAAGTAGCCGACGTTCCATTACTTTTAGCATTGAGTTACACGATTTTTCTTCACTCATAGCGTGATAAACAAAAAGTCGAGGTAGGTAAAAAATACCGGCAAACCAAGCAATCATAAAAAATACGTGCAAGGTTTTGTAGATTAATAATGCGCTCATATTGTTCTCATTATTGTTAAAGTAGACTGTTACGTATGGTTAAAATATGGTGGATTTGATCCCACCTTAGTAATCCCATAATTTGTTGATTATCTAATAAGTTATATACATAAAGTGCACCACTGCGTTTATCATTCAAAATTTCAAATGCATCTGCAAGGGTGGCTTGGCTGCTAATACCTTGTAAGCTAATGTATTTTATATTGACCGCCTGATCAGACATTAAACTTAAGTCATATTCAGCTAGGCGATAACCATTTTCTTCATCAAATACAATTAATGGTGTTTGACTGTCCATGGCATCTAGACTGTTTTTTATTTGCTCTTTATCGTCGGAGTAGAGCAGTTTAAAGTCTTCATCCATGTCATCCATCACTCCTACTTTCTGTAAGGCTTCAGTGGCGGGAGAGACATGATAGGGAAGCCCTTGAAAGTCTAATTGCTGTAAAAATATGGAGCGGTTACCAAATACCTGTAAAGCTGTAACGTAGGCGGTAGTAATGACGATCATCGCAGGCACAATAATTTCCGGTGACGAGGTCAGCTCCATTACGGTGGTCAGTGCCGCTAAGGGGGAGTGTAGTGTGGCCGCTAATAATCCTGCCATGCCCAGCACCCCGTAAGTGCCGGCTATATCGGTGCCGGGGCTAATAAATTGAGCAAAAAATGCCATTAAAGTACCGGTTAAAACGCCCAGCCCAATAACCGGACCTATCAACCCACCAGGAATACCTAAGCCAATAGCAAATAAGGTGGCTAATAACTTAGCAATTAAAATAGTGGTGAGTAGTTGAATATTTTCAGGTGACTCAACCGCAATAGTGATAGCGCTCATACCCGAGCCCATTGCTTGTGGAACTGCATAGGCAATTAAGCTGGCAATACACCCTGCAATCATTAAACGTGGAAACATACTAAGTGGTTTAAAGGTTTTAATAATTAACATTAAATTCTGATTAAAAGCATAAGCCACCGCGCCTAATCCCATGCCGCATAAAATTAAATAGGGGTAGTGCCACCCACTTAAAGGGGCAATGGTTATTAGCGCAAGTTCTGAGCCTTCACCAAATACAAACTGTGTTGCTAATGCGCCGGTAACGGCTGCAAGCATAATCGGCACAAAAATATGCACTTTGTATTCTCTGAGCACCACTTCCATTACAAAAATAACCGCAGCCAGGGGGGTGTTGAACGATGCAGCAATGCCCGCGGCAACACCACAACCACTGAGGGTACGCATAGCGTTGTGGGGTAAGTGTAGTTTATTTGCTAATATGCTTGCCCCCGCTGCTCCCATATGAACTGAGGGGCCTTCGCGGCCAACAGAAAAACCGCTGATCAGTGCCAGCGCGCCGCCTACAAACTGGTTAACCGTATTATAAAGTGGCATTTGCCCGTAATGACGTTTTATTCTGTGTATTACAAAAGGGATACCCAAGCGGTAATGTTTAAAGCCGGTAAAAGCCGCAAATGTGGCTATCAGAAGTGCAGCAATCAAAGGCATTAATACCCGTTCTAGGGTAGGGAGAGTAGTAAAGTCGTCAGGGGTTTCTAAAAATAAGCTTTGAAAAAATAAAATGGTTAGGCGAAACAGTATAATGAAAAATGCAGCAATTAATCCGGCACTTACGCCCAATAAGCATAATTGTACGGATGTTTTTGGTTTTGCTAATCGACGTCTCAGTCGCTCAAGCCACATGCTTTATTTCCCCGTAGCATTTTTAGGCGTCAAGTTTATCAAAATAGTCTAGGGAAGTCCTTGAGATTTTTAACAACCGATTAATTTAAATTAAATTTATAGTATATTGATTCACAGAACAGATTAAACGCGCATTGTTTTAATTAAAGCTTATAAACGCGAGCTTACTATACTTGATTAAAACACTCAGGTATTAGATAATCTGGTGCATTAGTATAAAGGTATTGAGGGTTATAAAATGTCTGAAGAATTACCCATTAAGTTTAGCGACGCAGCCGCTGTGCGTGTTAAACAGTTAATCGACGAAGAAGAAAACCCAGATCTAAAACTGCGTGTTTATGTCACAGGCGGTGGTTGTTCAGGTTTTCAATACGGTTTTACTTTTGATGAAAAAGCGAATCCTGGCGATTTAGAAATTGTTAAAAACGGGGTTACCTTAGTCATTGACCCAATGAGTATCCAGTATTTAGTTGACGGTGAAGTAGACTACACCGAAGGGTTAGAAGGGGCACGCTTTTTTGTCTCTAACCCTAATGCCACAACAACGTGTGGCTGTGGCGCTAGTTTTAGCGTGTAAAGATACCGTTATTTGAAAAAAAACCGCTTAATTAGCGGTTTTTTTATGTGTTTAAAATCATAACTCAGTTGGTCTGTATTCTGTTATTTGCATTATTAACACAAAAAAACCAAGTACGAATGCAGAGAAAGCTAAAATATAGATAAAGCCTTTTTTACCCTGTTTGATTGGAATTGCATAATGGCGCAAAAAAAAGTACCAGCCCAAGCATAAAATAATAGGCAGTAAAAAAAGTAGTCTAAACATGATTTAGCCTTTTTAAGCAAATAATAAGTTAATAATAAACGGCTTATATTTAAATGAAACAAAAAAGTTATAAAATATTTAACCTTATTCAGAGTTAGTAAATATTTGTTGTTAAACTTTAATCGCATAATTACTAATTAATCATTCAGATCAACGGTGAATGGTATATAATGTATCCAAGAGTGAAACGGGCAAGGTTTCATTTTTCACAATAATAAAGTGTTAATACATATTTGAGCGTTTTTATTGGTTTAATTGTAAGCGTTTACACTGCGCTTTAGTGAGTGGTTGTAGGTTTACAGTGTTGGCGATGTAAAGTGCTTAGCTATATGTATATTTAAACAACGAGTAGGAGTTGTATATGATGGGTAAAACCGTATCTTCGGAAGAAAATGCAAAATTAACAAAGTGGCTTAAAACTAAACGCCATGAAAAAGGCTACACCATGCGTAGCTTAGCGCAAATCTTGGGTACGCCACATTCTTTTATTGGTAAAATTGAAAATCAGGAACGTCGTTTAGATGTAATTGAGTTTGTTCGCTACTGTAATGCATTAGAAGTCGACCCGTATGAAGCATTAAGCTTAATTAAAGCTGACTAACGCTTTCTTTTTGGCTGTAATCGTAAAGTTAAATTAGCGTCTACAGCCAATACTAGTGCAGGGATGCATTAGGTATTTTTATGATAATTTTGCTCTAGTGAATATAGTTTGTGCCTAATTAGAAATAAAAACACTAATGAGGGTAAAACCATAAGCGCAGTTAATACAAAGAACAATGACCAATTCCCCATTAGCCAATCATCAATAACCACGCCACTGTAACTCGATAATAACGTACGCCCTAAATTACCCAATGATGCCAATAGCGCATAATGGGTGGCGCTAAATGCTCTGTCACACAGCATAGATATAAAAGCAACCATTGCCACTAAAGACCAAGCTTGGGTAAAGCCATCAACTACAATTGCCATTGCATATAAGTGCTCTTGTGGACCAGCTAAGGCAATCCAAGAAAACATTAAGTTAGATGCTGCCATGGCTACGCCACTAATAAATAAGCCTTTCACAATGCCATATTTATGGTTAAAAATACTGCCCAAAAAGGCAAATACAATGGTGATTAACCCCGTGCCGAGTTTTGAGTAATTTGCTATTTGCGTATTACTAAAGCCAACTTCTTTATAAAATACAATCGACATCCGCGCTAAAAATGCTTCACCAATCTTAAATAAGAAAATAAACGCCAGCAGCGCCAACGCGGTTTTAACGCCATTTTTAGCAAAAAAGGTTTTAAACGGATCAACCACGGTAACGCCTAGCCATGCGAGCGTTTTTGTCAGTGGTGTTTGTTTAGTTGCGGCGAGTTTTTCAAGATAAACACGTTCTAGTTCGGCATGTACGGCTTCGCGATTTGATTGTGGCTCTTTAGCCCAAAATACACAGCTAATTAATAACAGCATAATCGCGGATAAAAAATAATACACCTGTGGCCAGTCAATATTTGGCATATCAGCCATGTAAAAAGGCACAGCTCCTAATAAAGCATAGCCAGTCCACCAACCTGAGGTGGCCATTGCAGCAGCCGCGGTGGCTTTGTGAGATTCATTTTCACTAAGGGTGTCTATTCGAAAGGCGTCAATTGCAATATCTTGCGTGGCAGAGGCTATGGCGATTAACAAGCAAAGTGCGGCGGCAACCGCTAGGTTTGCTTTCAAATCAAGTCCTGCAAGTAGCAATGTGCCAAGCAAAATAAAGCTTTGGCAAAACAGTATCCAACTACGGCGCTGACCAAGCCAATTATATAAAAAGGGCAGTTTAGTGCGGTCGATTAAAGGTGACCATAAAAAGTTGATGCTGTAGGCACCAAACACAATGCCAAATAGGCCAATCATGCTGCGGCTCAAACCTTCATCTTTAAGCCATGCCGACATTACTGAGCCAATTAATACCCACGGAAAGCCACTGCTCATTCCAAATATAAAAACATTAATCAAACGTTTATCTTTAAAATAAGAAAAGTATTCGCTAACAGAAAGTGTGCTATTCATAGGGGCTCATTGGCTTATACAAAGAGCAGCTAAGGCTGCTCTTATTAAAAAAGTTATAAAGGAACTTGCTCAAGCACCTTAATATTTAATATAACGACCGGTTTTTCGGGTACAAAGTTGTAGCCAATTTTGTCATTAAATCCGGTTTTTACAGCCATGATTTTATCGAGTGTTTCATAGCCTTCCATCACACTGCCAAACACT
The DNA here is from genome assembly GCF_000497975.1 of Pseudoalteromonas sp. TB41. Classification (NCBI taxonomy): domain Bacteria; kingdom Pseudomonadati; phylum Pseudomonadota; class Gammaproteobacteria; order Alteromonadales; family Pseudoalteromonadaceae; genus Pseudoalteromonas; species Pseudoalteromonas sp. TB41. The sequence continues at coordinate 95,782 of NZ_AUTH01000075.1, forward strand.
GCAAATCCCCAATCACGGCCAGGGTTTAAATGATCGTTATCATCCATATTAAAAAAGAACTGACGCGTTCCTGAGTGTGGTTCACGGTCTTGATAAGCCATCGCAATGCTATACATATCGTTTGTTAAGCCGTTACCGCTTTCATTAAAAATAGGGGCGTTTTCATGTAGACCATCGTAATCTTTATCATAACCACCGCCTTGAATTACAAAGTCACGATCATTTTCTACGTCGCGTTCTACACGATGAAACACACTGCCTTGATAGCTTTTATCCGACACGTACGTTAAAAAATTATTGACCGTAATAGGAGCTCTTGAGCGGTCTAATTCAACCACAATGCTGCCCAACGATGTCACAATTTCTACCCGAGGAAAAATGTTATCTTTTTGCACAAAACGACCCTCTTGAGCCGCTAAGCTACTAACGCTAAATAATAAGCTTACGCAGATTAAAAAAAGTTGCTTCATTGTTAACCTTCTAAAAATGCAATTAATTCTGGGTCAGATACAATGCGGGTAATTAACTGCTCAGTCAACTTATTGAGCTGACCTTCAACTTTTGCCCTATCGTGACCAAGCGGGCCAGATAAATTAGCATTACCGCTGTAGCGTTTACTAAAATTACTGGTCGGGCGAATCACCCGCACTTCAAATTCAATCTTGGCTTCACTGGTATGGCTCATTAGCGTTTCTGTAACTACCGCTTGCAGCGTGCGAATATCTAACTCAAAACGCAATTGCGCTAAATTAGAAATGCTAGCGCCATTGCGACTCAGTGCACTGTCTAGCGCACTTTTAACCGATTCAGTAATACCCGTACTGGCAATGGTTTTGGTTTTGCTCGATTCAATTAGCTTTAAGGTTGCACTGTCACCACGTAAATCAATCACGCTGGTGTTTAAGCTGCTGTTTATTGAGCTTATTTGACCACTTTTATACACAGGGTTGAGAATAAGCTGATTAGGCTGATTGGCACACCCCGAAAAAAACACTAATGTACAACAGCTCAATAATGCTTTTAAGAGTTTCATTTATAACGTCCCACTATTTTTAGTTGCGCTGAGTACCACAAACTTTTTATTAGAGCCTAATAAAGTACAGTTACCAAACATACGGTTTAGTTTGTCGTGGTAATCTAGATGGCGGTTACCAATAATACGCAGCTCGCCACCTTCTTTTAATGTGTCTTTTGCTTGCTTGAACATTTGCCATGCTATGTGGTCGGTAACCGCTTGTGCTTGGTGAAATGGCGGATTACACAATACAATATCAGCGCTTTCACGTTCAAAGTCAGTTAAACAATCATTCTCTATAAAGGTACATTGTTCAAACTTGTCTTCCATGTTGAGCTCAATGTTGAGTCGAGCTGATTCAACCGCCATATATGACTCATCAACAAAACTAATATGAGCATTAGGACAGCGCGCTAATGTCATTAAACCAACTACGCCATTGCCACAGCCTAAATCAATAATATTTTTGGCTTTATTTGTTTGTGGCAAATAATTAAAAAAGAATCGCGCACCAATATCAAGTGAATCACGTGAAAACACATTGGCATGATTGCTTATTGTAAAATCAGTGCCTTCGAGCGGCCAGCTCACTGGGAAATCTGCACCTTTATAACCGCCAGCGGCTTGGCTAATAATTAAACGTGATTTTTTTACTGCGAGGCTTGTTTTCGTCTCACCAATAAAATCTTCAAATGCTTTAATCGTAGAGTTATGCACGTCTTTAGTTTTTGCAGCACCAATAACCGGTGTACCGGGCGCCAGTACTTCGCTTAATTCAGATAGCTGATACTGTAAAAAAGCCAACGTGCGTGGTACTTTTACCAACACTAGGTCTACTTGTTCGGGCAAAGCCGATAAACTATCAAGCTGGCTAAACGCAGTTGTTGCGATTTTGTTTTGCGCTAAGTTATAAGCCGCCGCCTGATGGCTAATATAAGAGTCGTTTACTGAACAAACTGTTAATTGTTGCTTGCTAAAGTAACAGCTAAGTGCACCAAAGCTGTCGTTTAAGATCAGTAAAGAGCGACAATCAGGGTAGTGTTCATTAACATAGTCAATGAGGTATTCGTCTGCTGAATCCCACGCTTGTAAGCTGCGGTTTTTTTGATCCAAAGGAAAGCGTTCAAGAGTAAAGGTGTTATCGCCGAGCGTAGCTTGCGTAGTCATAATAGTTTAATGATCGGTAATCAAATGATAGGTAAATTCTAACATGCAACCGCCAAACGCCAACCCCCAACTGTTACCAAATGGCTTTTCTTATCAAAGTAGGGTGCTTAGTGCGCAAAAAAGCCTCGATTTATTTTATTATTTGCAGCAAAACTTAAATTGGCAACAACCAAATATCACGGTGTTTGGCAAAACGGGGCCAATACCAAGGCTGCAATGTTTTATCAGCGAAGAGAATCTTGAGTACGGCTATTCTGGGCATAAACTCGATTTAGAGCCTTGGCCAGACGTATTACTTGCTATGCGAACACGATTAGAAAATCACCTACAGCAACCGTTTAATTCAATTTTGGTTAATTATTATCGTGATGGCCACGATAGCATGGGCTGGCATAGCGATGATGAGACGCAGCTAGGGCCTGAGCCTACAATAGCCTGTGTATCGCTTGGCGCAGAGCGATTATTTAAACTTAAACACAAAGTAAGTAACAGCATTACTAACATTAAATTACAAAGTGGTAGCTGTTTAATAATGAGCGGCCAAAGCCAACAAAATTACCAGCATGCATTGCCCAAACAAACAACGCTTAAACACCCTCGAATAAGTTTGACGTTTCGCTATATTAATAATAGTTTCAGTTAAATAGCATTAGCCATGGTATAGCCGCAGTTGTTATAGTAAGGACATAACTGAATTTTGAGGATGGTTTTTATGTCAATGCAAGAACAAATACGTAACAAGCTAGCCGATGCGATTGCGTGCAAGCATTTAAATGTGATCAACGAAAGCCATATGCACAGTGCAGGCACTGAATCACACTTTAAAGTGATTGTAGTTAGTGAGGAATTTGCTGGTAAGCGATTATTGCAGCGTCATCGTGAAATTAACGAAATTTTAAAAGATGAGTTAGCAAATCATATTCATGCGCTTGCGATGCACACTTACACCCCTGAAGAATTTACCGAGCACGACGGTGAGGCACCGCAATCACCTAATTGCATGGGCGGCTCAAAAGTTGGATAACAGGTAATAGTGGATTGGTTTGAGCAGTGAGTAACTGATCAGATCAGTTTTTTTTGTTTTAGCCTTTAAACTAGCGCTAATTTTTATTGTAAAAGATATAGGATGATCAATGGTCATTAAGCCTAAAATTCGCGGATTTATCTGCACCAATGCACACCCAGTAGGCTGTGCAGAGCATGTACAAGAACAAATTAATTATGTTAAGCAGCAAGGGGCATTAAAAAATGCACCTAAAAATGTATTAGTTATTGGTGCGTCTACAGGTTATGGCTTAGCGTCTCGCATTACCGCTGCATTTGGAGGTGGCGCTAAAACATTAGGTGTTTTCTTTGAAAAAGAAGGCACTGAGCGTAAAACAGGTTCTGCGGGTTGGTATAATACGGCGGCGTTTCAAGCAGCCGCTGAAGCTGAAGGTTTATGGTCAAAAAATATTAATGGTGATGCGTTTTCTAACGAAATTAAACAAAAAACAATCGACACCATTAAAGCTGAATTAGGTAAAGTTGACTGTATTATTTACAGCTTAGCGTCACCTCGTCGTACTGATCCAAATACCGGCGAAGTGTTTTCTTCAACGCTTAAGCCAATTGGTAATGCGGTAACCACTAAAAACTTAAATACGTCAAAGCGTGAAATTGATGAAGTAACTGTTGAAGCGGCAAACCAAGACGATATCGACAACACCATTAAAGTAATGGGTGGCGAAGATTGGGAAATGTGGATTGACGCACTTAAAGAAGCGGATGTATTAGCAGATAACTTTAAAACCACGGCTTACACTTATATTGGTAAAGAACTAACGTGGCCAATTTACGGTCATGCAACAATTGGTAAAGCCAAAGAAGATTTAGACCGTGCCACTGCTGCTATTAAAGCTGCTACCCAAGATTTAAATGGTGAAGCCTACGTTTCATCGCTTAATGCGGTTGTTACTCAAGCAAGCTCTGCAATTCCAATTATGCCACTTTATATTTCTGCCTTATTTAAAGTGATGAAGGCTGATGGCACTTACGAGGGCACAATTGAGCAAATTCATGCGCTATTTAGTGAGAACTTATACGGTGATTCACCTCGCTTTGACGAGGGCGGGCATTTATTCCAAAACTATAAAGAACTGGAAGATGACGTTCAATCTCGCGTTCAAGCCATTTGGGATAGTGTAGATACAAACTCAATTGATGAGTTAACCGATTATATTGGTTACCATAATGAATTTTTACGCTTGTTTGGTTTTGGTATTGACGCGGTTGATTATGAACAAGATGTAAATCCTGTTGCACCTATTGCCAATATGATTGACTAACTTGTCGCTGATAGCGCATTTTTGAAAAAGTCGCCTTGTGCGGCTTTTTTGTTTTTTAGCTTTGATTTGAAAAAATATTTGCTAATTGTTGGCTAATTTACCACTTTGGTCTAGCTTGTATTTTATTAATTGTTAATTACAAAACTAAATAAACGTTTCTCTCGTATAATTTTCATAAATACACTCGCATAGTCAGCCACAATAATGTTAAAATCAAAGCAATATGTGAGGAGTTTTACTGCGCTGCTTGTTTGGTATTTATAGCGAGTCATTTTATATAGCTTGCAATAATACAAATAGCGGCGTGGTTAGTACGATTTTTCAGTTTCTTTCCGTTAATGTAGTGCAAGTGCGTATGATCAATATAAAAAAAGGTCTGGATTTACCCTTAGAGGGCGCACCTCAGCAAGTTATTCATGATGGTTCTGCCGTCAAACGTGTAGCTGTGCTAGGTGAAGAGTTTATCGGTATGCGTCCAACCATGCATGTTCGTGTGGATGACCAAGTCAAAAAAGGCCAGGTACTTTTTGAAGATAAAAAGAACCCAGGCGTATTATTTACTGCACCAGCTTCTGGTACAGTAAAAGAAATTAATCGCGGTGCTAAACGTGTTCTGCAATCTGTTGTTATTGAAGTAAACGGCAGTGAGCAAATCACCTTTGGTTCTTTCTCGGAAACTGAGCTTAACAGCTTAGACCGTGAAAAAGCTAAAGAAGTACTAGTTCAATCGGGTCAATGGGTAGCACTTCGTGCTCGTCCATTTAGTAAAGTGGCAGCGTTGGATGCAAATCCGAGCTCTATTTTTGTGACAGCTATCGATACCAATCCACTTGCTGCAGATCCTGCAGTAATTATTGCTGAAAATGCGAAAGCGTTTGAAGCAGGTTTGGCTGTTGTGTCACGTTTAACCGATGGCAAAGTATTTGTTTGTAAGCAAGCAGGTAGTCAAGTTCCTAGTTCACCTATTGCTCAAGTAGAAGTACATGAGTTTGGTGGCGTGCATCCGGCTGGCCTTGTTGGCACTCATATCCATCATCTTGACCCAGTATCTGCTAGTAAGCAAGTTTGGCACATTGGTTACCAAGACGTTATTGCGTATGGTCACCTTTTCCTTACTGGTGAAATTTACACAGACCGTGTGATTTCGCTTGCAGGTCCGCGTGTTAAGAATCCTCGTTTAGTGAAAACACAATTAGGTGCTTCACTTGATGACTTAGTTGCAGGTGAATTAGAAGACGGTGATAACCGTGTTATTTCTGGTTCTGTACTTGCAGGTGCTACGTCGTCTGGCGTTCATGCATTTTTAGGTCGTTACCATGTTCAAGTATCTGTATTACTTGAAGGTCGCGAAAAAGAATTTTTTGGCTGGATTGCACCAGGTAGTGATAAATTCTCTGTAACGCGTACATTCTTGTCTCACCTTACACCGAGTCGTTTATTTAAAATGACAACGTCTACGGGTGGTTCAAAACGTGCCATGGTTCCACTTGGAAGCTATGAGCGTGTTATGCCACTTGATATTTTGCCAACGCTCTTATTACGTGACTTATTGTCTCGTGATTTAGACAGTGCAATTTCATTAGGTGCGCTTGAATTAGATGAAGAAGATTTAGCGTTATGCACCTTCGTTTGTCCTGGCAAATACGAGTACGGCGCAGCCCTACGCGATTGCTTAACTACGATCGAGAAGGAAGGCTAAAATGGGCTTAAAAACTTTCTTAGAAGATATCGAACCGCATTTTGAACCAGGTGGTAAGCATGAGAAATGGTACGCGCTGTATGAAGCCGCTGCGACTATTTTTTACACGCCAGGTTACGTAAACAAAGGTTCAACTCACGTTCGTGATAACATCGACCTAAAACGCATGATGATTTTAGTGTGGATGGCGACGTTCCCTGCCATGTTCTTTGGTATGTTCAATATTGGTCATCAAGCGGCAATCGCGCTTGGTAATGGTTTTGAACTAGCTAACATTTGGCAAGTAGGTTTATTCCAGTTATTAGGCGGTGAGTTAACCGTTGATGCTGGTTGGGGCGCAAAAATGTTCTACGGAGCATGTTTCTTCCTACCTATTTATGCAACAACCTTTATTGTCGGTGGTTTTTGGGAAGTATTGTTTGCTTCTGTGCGTAAGCATGAAGTAAATGAAGGCTTCTTCGTAACCTCTGTATTATTCGCATTAATCCTGCCTGCAACGATTCCTTTATGGCAAGTTGCGCTAGGTATTACTTTTGGTGTAGTTATCGCAAAAGAAATATTTGGTGGTACAGGTCGTAACTTCTTAAACCCTGCGCTTGCTGGTCGTGCGTTTTTATTCTTCGCATACCCTGCACAAATTTCAGGTGACACAGTATGGACTGCCGTAGATTCATTCTCTGGCGCGACTATGCTTGGTCAAGCGTTTGCTGGTACGTTAAATTACGCGACTGATATTGAGCTTTGGTGGAATGCGTTTTACGGATTCATTCAAGGTTCTATGGGTGAAACGTCTACACTAGCTGTACTTATTGGTGGTTTATTCCTAATTTACGTGCGCATCGCGTCTTGGCGTATCGTGCTAGGTGTATTCCTAGGTATGGTAGTAACCTCATCAATACTAAATACTATTGGTTCTGAAACCAATGCTATGTTTGCTATGCCTTGGTACTGGCATATGGTATTAGGTGGTTTTGCATTCGGTATGTTCTTTATGGCAACTGACCCTGTATCTGCTGCATTCACTGATAAAGGTAAATTAGCATACGGTGCGCTTATTGGCTTTATGGTTATCATGATCCGTGTTGTTAACCCTGCATACCCAGAGGGCATCATGCTAGCAATCTTATTTGCTAACTTGTTTGCACCTTTATTCGATCACTTTGTAGTGCAAGCTAATATCAAGCGGAGGTTGGCACGTAATGTCTAGTAATAACGAATCAATTGGCAAAACGCTAGCTGTTGTTGTCTCATTATGTTTAGTGTGTGCAGTTATTGTATCGCTAACATCTGTACAACTTCGCCCTCTGCAAAAAGCAAATAAAGCAAAAGATATTCAAAGCAATATCTTAGCTGCTGCTGGTATTGGCAAAGTTGATAACGTTGCAGAAACGTTTGAAGCTAAAATCGAAACCCGCTTTGTTGATATGCAAAGTGGTGAGTTTGCTGAGCCGGTAGAAGATTTCGACTTTGAAAAAAGCAAATATGATGCTGATTTAAGCAAGTCTCTTAAAGAGAATGGTATTAAGGACATCGCCGGTATTCAACGTATTACCAAGCGTGCGCCTGTTTACATCTCTAAAAAAGACGATGGCTCTACTGATGCAATCATCCTTCCTATTCAGGGTTATGGTTTATGGGGTTTAATGTACGGTTTTATCTCGCTTGAAAGCGATGGCGAAACTATTAAAGACATTATTTTCTACAAACATAACGAAACACCTGGTTTAGGTGGTGAAATTCAAAACCCACAGTGGACTGCAACGTGGGAAGGTAAAGAGTTACCAATCCAAATCGTTAAAGGGACTGCAGCCGGTGATGAGCATAAGATCGACGGTCTTTCAGGTGCTACATTAACGTCTAACGGTGTTGACCATGCAGTTGATTTTTGGACTGGCGAAAATGGCTTTGGCCCTTTCCTTGCGAAAGTACGTAAAGGAGCATTGAACTAATGGCTGATACTAAAGAAATGAAGGCGGTCCTATTCGGTCCAGTTTTCGCTAACAACCCAATCGCATTACAAGTACTTGGTATTTGTTCTGCGCTAGCGGTAACGTCTAGCTTAAAAAATGCATTAATCATGTCAATTGCATTGACCTTGGTAACTGCATTCTCTAGCCTTTTTATCTCGACTATTCGTAACCATATCCCATCATCAGTACGTATCATCGTACAGATGACGATTATTGCATCATTAGTAATCGTGGTTGACCAAGTACTACAAGCTTTCTCTTACGCTACGGCAAAAGAGTTATCAGTATTCGTTGGTCTAATCATTACTAACTGTATCGTAATGGGTCGTGCTGAAGCTTATGCAATGAAGTCGCCGCCATTAATGTCTTTCCTTGATGGTATAGGTAATGGCTTAGGTTACTCTGTAGTGCTACTTACTGTTGGCTTTATTCGTGAGTTATTCGGTAAAGGTTCACTGTTCGGTGTTGATATTATTCCATTAGTACAAAATGGTGGTTGGTACCAACCTATGGGTCTATTGATCTTACCACCGAGTGCATTCTTCATCATTGGTTTATTCATTTGGGTACTTCGTACTTATAAGAAAGACCAAGTAGAAGCTAAAGCGTAAGGGGCGATAAGTGGAACATTATATTAGTTTATTTGTAAAAGCCGTTTTTATTGAAAACTTAGCGTTAGCATTCTTCCTAGGTATGTGTACTTTCTTAGCCGTGTCTAAAAAAGTAACTACATCAATTGGCCTAGGTGTAGCGGTTATTGTTGTATTAGGTATTTCAGTACCGGTTAACAACTTGGTTTACCATGCGGTATTAGCACCAGGTTCACTTGAGTGGCTTGGTTACCCAGAAGCAGATCTTAGCTTTTTACGTTTCTTAACTTTCATTGGTGTTATTGCAGCACTAGTGCAAATTCTTGAAATGGCATTAGATAAGTTCTTCCCACCGCTTTACAACGCATTAGGTATTTTCCTACCACTAATCACAGTTAACTGTGCAATTTTTGGTGCGGTAGCCTTCATGGTTGAGCGTAACTATAACTTCGGCGAGTCTGTTGTTTATGGTATTGGCGCTGGTGTGGGTTGGGCGCTTGCAATTACATTACTTGCAGGTATCCGTGAGAAAATGAAGTATTCAGACGTACCAGATGGTTTACGTGGTTTAGGTATTACCTTCATCACTGTTGGCTTGATGGGTCTTGGCTTTATGTCATTCTCTGGTATTTCACTGTAATAATAGCGAGGTCAATCATGGATATTTTCTTAGGCGTTGGTGTTTTTATCGCTATCGTTGTAATACTAGTTTTAATCATCATTGGTGCTAAATCTAAGCTAGTTGCAAGCGGTGATATCATCATCGGCATTAATGGCGATGCAGACAAAGCCATTAAAACATCAGCAGGTAGTAAGCTATTAGGTGCACTATCTGAGTCAGGTATTTTCGTATCTTCTGCATGTGGTGGCGGTGGCTCTTGTGGCCAGTGTCGCGTACACATTAAAGAAGGCGGCGGTGATATTCTGCCAACTGAACTTGACCACATCTCTAAAGGTGAAGCACGTGAAGGTTGTCGCCTAGCGTGTCAGGTTAATGTTAAAAACGACATGGAAATTGAACTTGAAGAGTCAATTTTCGGTGTTAAAAAATGGGATTGTGAAGTTATCTCTAACGATAACAAAGCGACGTTCATTAAAGAACTTAAGCTACAAATTCCTGATGGCGAGTCAGTGCCGTTCCGTGCGGGTGGTTACATCCAGATCGAAGCGCCAGCTCACCATGTTAAATATGCAGATTTCGATATTCCTGAAGAGTATCGTGGCGATTGGAACCATTTTGGTTTCTTCGATCTGGAGTCAAAAGTAGACGAAGAAACAATTCGTGCTTACTCAATGGCTAACTATCCAGAAGAAGAAGGCATCATCATGCTTAACGTGCGTATCGCTACGCCGCCGCCAAGAAACCTAAGCCTACCATGTGGTAAAATGTCTTCGTACATTTGGTCACTTAAAGAAGGCGATAAAGTAACTATTTCTGGTCCATTTGGTGAGTTCTTCGCTAAAGACACAGACGCTGAAATGGTATTCGTAGGTGGTGGTGCAGGTATGGCACCAATGCGTTCACATATCTTTGACCAACTTAAGCGTTTAAACTCTAAACGTAAAATTAGTTTCTGGTATGGTGCGCGTTCTAAACGTGAAATGTTCTATGTTGAAGATTTTGACGGCCTAGCTGAGCAAAACGAAAACTTCGTTTGGCACACAGCGCTTTCAGATCCGCAACCAGAAGATAACTGGGAAGGCTACACAGGCTTTATCCATAACGTGTTATTTGAGAACTATCTTAAAGATCACGAAGCGCCTGAAGATTGTGAGTTCTACATGTGTGGTCCTCCAATGATGAATGCGGCTGTTATCACTATGCTTAAAGACTTAGGTGTTGAAGAAGAAAACATCTTACTAGATGATTTCGGTGGCTAATACCCAAACTGATTAAATTTAGTTAAAATACCAGCCTCGTCGCATTTTATGTGACGAGGCTTTTTTATATTAATTTTTAACCTATTAAGTAGGGTTGTTATGAACAAAGTAAATACTCCCCAGGGCATAATCGCCTTATTTATAATCACGCTGACTTTACTATTATCTGGATGTGGAAAATCAGTCCCAGAGGAAACCTACTTAGAAGGTAAAACGATGGGTACAACTTACCACATTAAGTTTTACGCTGAGCAAGTTGACCCTCAAGCAGTACAAGCAGAAATCGATGCGGTTTTAGTTGATATCAACCAGTCTATGTCGACCTATATCGAAGATTCAGAAATAAACACCTTTAACCGTTTAGATGCCAACGAAGTAATGCCAATCAGTGATGACTTCAGGGCAGTTATTAGTGAATCTATGCGTATAGGTAATTCAACTAAGACCCTAGATGTGACTATGGGGCCGTTGATAGATTTATGGGGGTTTGGCCCAGATAAAAAACCAACAAAGCGCCCAACGAATGAAGCTCTGGCAAATATGATCAATAACATTGGTATAGATAAGCTGGTCCTTAACGAGCAAGGCTTAGCAAAAACGATGGCTGATTTAGAGTTGTCGTTTTCGGCTACAGCAAAAGGATATGGTATTGATAAAGTGGCTGAGCTATTACAAAGCAAAGGCATTACAGATTACATGGTTGAGATTGGCGGGGAGTTACGTATTGCTGGTACAAAACCAGACAATCAAGCATGGCGAATAGCAATTGAACAACCTGATGCAAACCCAGGTGAGCGAAAAGTACACCGTGTACTTGCACCAGGCAATAACGGTATTGCCACCTCAGGTGATTATCGAATCTTTTATACAATGGATGGCGAAACCTATACTCACCTTATTGATCCTATGACAGGGATGCCAATTAAGCATGACTTAGTTTCTGTTACAGTTTTACACCCTAGCGCTATGACGGCCGACGGTTTAGCGACTGCTTTAACGGTTATGGGAATGGAAAAAGCACAACGTTATGCGCAGCAGCATGATTTACCAGTGTATTTAATTGCTAAATCGGCACAGGGGTTAGTCACTTATTCAAGTCCTGCGTTTAAGCCTTATTTATAGTCTTTAGGTTTATATCCTTATCATGAGGGTATATAATGCAATGAGCTCAGATATGATGTTTGGGCTCATTTTATTGCTGAACAATAGGGGCTAAGCAATGTCACTTTTTTTTCTAACCTTTGGCTTACTTATTTTAATTGTCGCTGCAATGGCGATAGGCATGATAGTACAAAGAAAATCGATGGCGAGTAGCTGCGGAGGCCTAGGCTCTGTAGGTATTGATAAAGCATGTGATTGCGATGATCCATGTGATAAACGCAAAAAGCGTCTAGCCAAAGAGCAAGTATGGAAAGAAAACCAAATTCTTTAAATAGGGTATCCCTGTTTAAACAAAAAACCTCTCGTAGCTCACTACGGGAGGTTTTTTATTTATATCGGCATAAATAAATCATCAGCCGATAAAATAATCGTGTTTTTATCTTGAACAGAAAATTCTCTTTGTTATACTCATGCCCGAACTTTCAGTAAGTTTTGAAAGTTCTATTGATGCGGATCAAAACTAGCTTGGCAAAATAGTGCTAATGCGTTGAGACTGTATTTCATGTCACTGTATAAGGCTTTACGGCTGCAACCTTTTTTGTTGCCACGGTGTACTCCGAATTTTGTTATTAGTCATTTTAATAGGTTAATGTTTTTGAACTCACTTTCTTTGTTTCATACCAGCGCTTTGCTTACCTTAGGTAAGTCAGTGTTGCATGAGCGCTTTAAAAAAGCGAAAAAGGGCGTGAGTGTGGCTGTAACATTATTAGTTTTTAATGCCGTTATGTTGCTTAGTGGCGCTATTGAGGATGCCTTTAGGCTTGAAGCATTGGTCAGTGATGGCTTTTTTATAGAGCCATTATTACTGACAATTGCCGAATTTTTAGCTCATCCCATCTTATCGTGTCAGTTACTTATTGGCCTTTGTTGGCTATTGTTCCACATGTTTCCAGCGCGTCGTGCTGGGATAATCCTCCGTAAAGCAGCCTTTGCTTATAGCGAGGCTAAAGTTCAGCAACCAGTGCAAGCTGCGCATGGTTGTCGTGCTCCACCTAGCTTTACAGGTTGTCTGTTTACCCATTAATTTTATGGGTATAGGTTACACTTGTGGTATCTAATTATTTATTCTTGCTGTAAATAACGATTACTTTCATTGTAGCTTAGTGTTTTTTACACACTCTCAGCCAACCATACCTCACCCAAGTTAATTTTTATTGCGTTATATTAATGTGTTTAAAAAAGCTGGGTTGGTTCTGCTAGGTGGTTTTATTAAGCCAGTGGTCAATACTTCATGCTTGCATTCGCTCTGCATTATTGTAATTCAATCTTAATTAACTTGGGTTTTTATCAAATATCGTTGCTAAATATTTTTGGCAGCTAATAAAAACTCTTTAGGTTTTAGGATAGTCCCTTGTTAATTCGTAACCTTTTTAATATTGCTTTAGCTAGTATGGCGCTGATCTTATCAGGCTGTAATGGCGGGGTACTCGACCCAAAAGGGCAGATAGGTATTGATGAGAAAAATCTGATCATCATCGCCACTGTGCTTATGTTGTTAGTTGTGATCCCCGTTATTGTGATGACTTTATATTTTGCTTGGAAATACAGAGACACACAAAACCATGAAATTTACGCACCAAAATGGGCTCACTCTAATAAGATTGAGGCTGTTGTATGGGCGGTTCCTATTGTTATTGTTGTTATTTTAGGTGTGATCACCTGGCAGTCAACTCAAGAGCTTGACCCCTATAAACCGATAGAGGGTAAAGGTGAACATCTTACTGTTGAAGTGGTGTCACTTAATTGGAAATGGTTATTTATTTACCCTGAACAAGGTATTGCCACGGTAAACGAATTGGTATTTCCTGCTAATGTTCCGGTTGAATACAAAATCACGTCAGAAAGTACCATGAACTCGTTTTTCATTCCTCAGTTAGGTAGTCAAATCTACTCAATGGCGGGTATGGAAACTAAGCTGCATTTAATTGCTAATGAGCCTGGCACGTTTAAAGGCTTTTCGGCTAATTACAGTGGTGCGGGTTTTACTGGTATGAAATTTAATGCCATCGCAACGCCAACAAAAGCTGACTTCAACCAGTGGGTTGAACAGGTAAAAACTAACGCTAATAACCTTACTCATGCCAATTATGTTGAGCTTGCAAAAGCAAGTGAGAACAACCCAGTCGCTTACTATGGCAAGGTTGATGACGGTTTATTTCATACCATAGTGATGAAATACATGCAGGCGCATGGCGATATGAATAAAAAACATCATGCCATGGGTAAACATCAGCAGATGAGTAATGAGCATCAAGCAATGGGTAATCATTCAATGCCATCATCACACAGCCAGGGCGAGGAATAATCATGTCGTTTTTAGGTAAATTATCTATAGATGCAATTCCGTTTCATGAACCTATTATCATGGTTACCATGGCGGTGATTGCTGTTGTCGGGCTTATTATAGCTGGGCTAATAACAAAATATAAAAAATGGGGTGTGCTTTGGCGTGACTGGATCACCTCGGTTGATCATAAACGCTTAGGCGTTATGTACATTTTATTAGCACTAATCATGCTGTTTCGTGGTTTTTCTGATGCCATTATGATGCGTGCGCAGTTAGCGCTTGCTACCAGTGGCGCGCCAGGTTATCTGCCGCCAGAGCATTACGACCAAATATTCACTGCTCATGGCGTTATTATGATCATCTTTATGGCGATGCCATTTATGATTGGTTTAATGAATATTGTTGTACCACTGCAAATTGGTGCCCGTGATGTGGCTTTTCCATTTTTAAATAATTTAAGTTTTTGGTTTACTGCCAGTGGCGCCATTTTAATAAATTTATCACTTATATTTGGTGAATTTGCCAAAACAGGCTGGGTTGCTTACCCACCGTTATCGGAGTTGACCTTTAGCCCTGGGGTGGGGGTCGATTATTATATTTGGGCTTTGCAAATATCGGGGCTCGGTACGCTATTAACCGCTGTTAACTTCCTAGTGACAGTATTTAAAATGCGTGCCCCTGGTATGACTCTGATGAAAATGCCAATTTTCACATGGGCATGTACGTGGGCAAATATCTTAATTGCGGCATCATTTCCAATTTTAACCGCAGTGCTCGCCATGCTAACGCTAGACCGTTATTTAGATTTCCACTTCTTCACTAATGAAGCAGGCGGTAACGCCATGATGTATATCAACCTGTTTTGGGCATGGGGCCACCCAGAGGTATACATTTTAGTATTACCAGCTTTTGGTATCTTCTCTGAAATAGTGTCGACCTTCACTGGTAAACGTTTATTTGGTTATAAATCGATGGTATATGCCAGCGGTGCCATTTCTATTCTTGGCTTTATTGTATGGTTACACCACTTCTTTACTATGGGTTCAAGCGCTAATGTAAATGCCTTCTTTGGGGTAATGACCATGGTCATTGCTGTCCCTACTGGGGTTAAGTTATTTAGTTGGTTGTTTACTATTTACCGTGGTCGCTTGCGCATTACTGTGCCCGTACTGTGGACGCTTGGTTTTATGGTTACCTTCAGTATTGGTGGTATGACGGGGGTATTACTAGCAATCCCTGGTGCCGATTATGTATTGCATAACAGCTTATTCTTAATCGCTCATTTTCATAACACCATTATTGGTGGCGCAGTATTTGGTTACTTAGCTGGTTTTGTTTTTTGGTTCCCCAAAGCAATGGGCTTTAAGCTTGATGAACGTTGGGGTAAAGCATCATTTTGGTGTTGGTTAATCGGTTTCTTTGTAGCCTTTATGCCATTGTACGTACTTGGCTTTTTAGGCATGACACGTCGCTTAAATCACTCAAATAATCCTGATTGGAATATCTGGCTTTATATTGCTGCAGTGGGCGCCGTGATTATTATGTTCGGTATTATTTGCCAAGTTATTCAGCTTTATGTGAGCTTTAAAAACCGCGAAGCGCTTGATGACACCACCGGCGATCCTTGGAACGGTCACACCCTTGAATGGTCAACGTCATCACCACCACAATATTATAACTTTGCTGAAATCCCGCATGTTGATGATATTGATACATGGACTGATATGAAAGAAAAAGGCCTAGCTTATCAAGGTAAATCTAGCTATAGCCCAATTCATATGCCAAAAAATACCGCATCGGGTGTGCTTATTGCTGCGAGTTTAACGGCGTTTTGTTTTGCCATGATCTGGCATATTTGGTGGCTAGCAGGGCTTGGTTTTATTGGCGCGATTGCGCTGTTTATTAACCGTGCTTACACCAGCGATGTAGATTACTACGTGCAAAACGATGAAATATTACAAATAGAAGGCGCGCATATTGCCAGTAATACGAAGGAGGTAAGCGCATGAGTACGTTATCTGCAACTCAAGGCCATGTAAATTTAGAGCCTCATAGCGTAAGTCATACGCATGAGCATCACGATACCTCTGGCGATACAATCTTTGGCTTTTGGCTTTATTTAATGACCGATTGCCTTTTATTTGCCTCATTTTTTGCAACCTACGCAGTGCTTTATATGAACACCGCAGGTGGTGTATCGGGCAAAGATATTTTTGAGCTTGATTTTGTTGCCGTAGAAACTGCGGCGCTACTTATTAGTAGTATCACTTTTGGTTTTGCCATGATTGCCGCTCAAGGGCAAAAAAAGGCGCTGACGCTTGGTTGGCTCGCGGTCACTTTTTGTTTAGGCGCGGTGTTTATTGGCATGGAAATTTATGAGTTCCATCATTTAATTGTTCATGGCAATGGCCCACAGCAAAGTGCTTTTTTAACATCGTTTTTCTCATTAGTGGGTTTGCATGGTTTACATGTAACTGCAGGCCTTATCTGGATGAGCATAATGATGATAGAAGTGATCAAGCGCGGTTTAGGTAAACAAACCGTCACGCGCCTAAGTTGCTTAAGCTTATTTTGGCACTTTTTAGATATTGTGTGGATTTGTGTATTTACTGTTGTTTATTTAATGGGAGCAATGTAATGAGCCATAGCGAAACGCATGCTTTAGCGAAAATGCAAAGCCAACATCATGATCAGTCACACGGCAGTGTAAAAACCTATCTTATTGGTTTTGTCTTGTCAGTGATTTTAACGGCCATTCCATTTTGGATGGTGATGGAGGGCGATTTTTCAAAAGTCACCACGCTTTTGAGTATCGTTACTTTTGCAATCGTGCAAATTTGGGTGCATTTAAAATACTTTTTACACCTTAATTTCACCACCGATGAAGGCAAAGCGAATACCTTTACCTTCTTGTTTAGCGCGTTGATCATCGTCATGGTGGTTGGACTGTCTGTTTGGATCATTTATGAATCAAACGCAATGATGATGTATTAGAGGTTTCAGATGTTTCGTCGTTATTTAGCTGTTACTAAGCCAGGTATTATTATGGGGAATTTGATCAGCGTTGCCGGTGGTTTTTTACTTGCCGCCCGCGGTGATATAGACCCATGGTTAATGTTGGTTACCTTGGTTGGTTTATCGCTTGTCGTTGCATCGGGATGTGCCATAAACAATGTTATAGATAGAGACATTGATGTTGCTATGGCACGTACTCGCTCACGTGTAACTGTAACGGGCGAAATGTCTGCAAAAGCCGCTTTAAGCCATGGCGTGTTATTAGGGCTAATTGGCTTTGGCTTATTAATCGCCTTTACCACTCAAGCGGCGGTATTTTTTGCCGCCTTTGGCTATGTCATTTATGTAGGGGTGTACAGCCTCTACATGAAACGCAACTCTGTTTACGGCACCTTTATTGGTAGTCTGTCGGGCGCAGTTCCACCTGTTGTTGGCTATTGCGCCGTTACGGGTGTGTTCGATATGGGTGCATTAATACTGTTGGTGATGTTTAGTTTGTGGCAAATGCCGCACTCATATGCGATTGCTATTTTTCGCTTTAAAGATTACCAAGCCGCTAATATTCCAGTATTGCCCGTGGCGCAAGGTGTTAACAAAGCTAAGCGCCATATTGTGCTTTATATTGCGGTATATGCTTTAGTGGTGATGCTATTGCCAATTAGTGGTTATACCGGTGCTGCCTTTATGGCCGTTGCCTGTATTACCAGTTTTTGGTGGTTACTCATGGCACTTAGAGGATATCGCTACAACATAGACACCACCCGTTGGGCACGCCAAGTGTTTGCGTTTTCTATTATTAATATTACCGCTTTGAGTATTGCCATGGCGGTAGATTATCAAACAATTGCGCCACAACTAGTGGCGCTAAACTGATCTTAAACGATCAATGAACCGAGTTAATTCCCAAAGTTAACCAAAGGCTCTGAGCATTGCGAGGAGCCTTTTTTCGTCCCTAAAACAAGGCTAAGTTATTTACTTAAGCTTTCAGCATCATAAAACATCGGTTTCAATGTGCCACAATTTATAAACTTATAATTGAGCTCACCAGCAGAGGGCACTTCAGTTGAGGTGCGAAACTTTTGTAAACAGGCACCACTTAAATCAACAAACATAATATGATGATAGCTTGGTGGCTGAGTTATTTGGTGAATATAAATACGCTCATTATTTTTTAGCGTAACCATATCGTACTGTTGCCATTTTGAGGCTGGGCTTAAATCAGTTAGCTCACGAGTAAATAACTGCTCGCTAAGCTCTATTAATTTATCACTGTAAACTAAGCTACCTCCTTGTCTAAAATCTCCAAGGTATACATCTGCGGTAATCGCGACTTCTTCGCCTCGCATTAAGCGTTGAATATTAAACGGCTTTGATTTTACTGTAACTAACTCAGCGTCACGTACTAAATCTAAAAATGGAATATCAGATACATCTACCTTGTACATAACATGTACATCATAAGGAAGCTCAAAGCTTGGAATGTTAATCGCGTATACACTTGAACCCTTATTAACTAATACCATGGCATGCTCTGCTTCATACTTGGGGTTTAATGGCGGAAGTTCTGGTGGCTCTTCGGCATTAGCAAGCGAGCTGGTACAAAATATAATGCTGATAAATAAATATACGAAGTAGGGTAGCCGCATAATAACCTCAATTAATTTATAGATATAAAGTGTAGTATACATTTATACATAATTATCTTTAGTTATATTTTAGTAAAGCTTAAACGTGATACACACTAAAGCTTTAGCGTGTATCAGTACATTTAGGGTTAGCTATTATCTAATTGCTTTTTTCACTTCGCGCCAGTCAATAATTTTAAAGTTTTGTGGTTGTAGGGGCATGCGATTGTAGCCATCTTGTACTATAAGCATGCCTTCAGGATAACCAGGCACAGCCGTTGCTGTAACGGTTAAACCGTCAGTTTCACCTACGCCATCAATGCCTTTATCTAGGTTTGCAATTACATTAAACTTACCTGCAAAGCTTAGACTAGGCTCTGTGTCATCTGAGATTTTATAAAGCACATAGCTATTATCGCCTTGGCTTGATACTACTAAATAGCGAGCATCATTAGCATGATAAATTTCCATACCTTCAACATCTGCCACCAGTTGCTCATTAACACTTTGTAGCTTTACTGCTTTGTTACCAGCGGTAGGCTCTGCACCGATATACCAAATGCCTGCATCTTCTTCACCTGCAAATAGTTGGCCTAGATTATCATCAGCACTACAGCCTTCAGGTTGGCTTGGTAGAGTAAACTCTCTAACCAGTTCACCACTTAAATTACTTTGCTCACCGGTGAGTTTATACTGCTGAAATAAACCTGATTTATCATTAACAAACACGTAATGGCCAGACTCAGAGGAATACATACACATACCGTAAATCTCAGGTAGGTTAGTGGCTATTTCTGTCACATGGTTTACTTGGTTATCGCCATCTACAGTAAATACGCTAATGCTATTAAGAGTACGGTTACTGGCAGTGATCCACGTATGGGTCTGGTTGTTTATACCTTGATGTTGGCGCACATCAACATTATTTAAACGGCCAACATTAAGCGATTGTACTTTGCTGCCAGCAAGGTCATAAACCATCAAGCCGCGACGTTTATCAGTGCCTAAAATTAAGCTTTTTTTAGCGTCTTGCTCATTAATCCAAATAGCCGGATCATCTGCTGCATCACCAAACGCAGCAACCGGTGTAGTTTGTGCGCTGGCATGAAGGTGAGTCATCGCGACATTGTTTTGTGAAGTCGCTGTTTGCGCTGTGTAGTTAACGTTTGCTTGAATGTAAGCGCCTGTTTCATCATCAATTAATACCAGCTGGGCTTGACTGTCATTGATAAAGCTCGCTGCAACAGACTCTATTGTGTGCTCACCTGCCAGTAACCATTGGCTTAGCTTGTCTGTTTGAGCTTGGTAAGCATAAACCACATTACCATCAGTGGCACTCAGCCATAAAGTACCGTCTTGTGATATCGATAGGGCCCCAATTTCACTGTTTAATTCGCCGTAGGGTTGTACCAAAGCCACAGGCTGCTTATTGGCATCAGATTCTGCATCCGCGTTAATAGCCCACACTCCGAGATCTGCTTCACCCACATACAGAGTTTTGGTGTCATCATTAACAGCACAACCTGAAGCCTCAGTGACCGCAGAGAACTCACGTACTGCGATATTTTTAGCTTGGTTAGTGGCTAAATCATAAATAACCGTTTCGCTGATCAAGCCGCGAACATCCGGCACAAACGCTGATACAGTCTTGGTATTGCTGTTTTTAAATAAACACACTGTATCAGGCTGGGCTTGAGGTGGACTAATGCGGGTGAGTTCATTTAGCTGCCAAGTTCGGCCATTTTTTATAAGCTTAAAAATAGCTACGTTGTCTTGGCTTTTATCAAGGCTGGCGAGTAAAAACTGCTGTGCTGATAATTGCTTTAGTGAAATTGATTCAAAGTTACCGGCTAACAGCACACTGCTTTTCTCGTTATCGGCAAGTAATAAGCCCTGGCTTTCGCTCGCCATTAGCCATTGATTATTACCTAGAGCTGCTGCTTGTGAGCCTTGCATGTTTTGTTGTGGGCCAAATAATTTGGTTTCAATGTCTGTTTTTTCAATATATGTTTTTTTTGCAACTGCTGCATTATTTTGCGTATCGTCATTACTTGTACAGCCGCTTACTGCAGTCATTAGGAGTGCACTGACAAGCACAGCTGAAATTGTATTTAGTTTAAAGTTCATTATTTTATCCTTTACTTATCTATGTGCTTTTCAGTGCTAAAACGTACTTCACCAAGGTGATTAATCGCGCTCATTGTTAGCGTTTCGCCATTGATAGAGACACTTAAAAAGCCCGGTGTTGCTTCTGCGTAGCGGGTAAATTCACGTTGTTTTACAAACCGTGCTTCACTGCCACCACCAGAGACAAAGTGAGCCACCTTGCTATTTTTTGGTTGATTGTATTGCAAGTCGTGCTCGTGCCCTGCGATATAAACGTGCACGTTATGGCGTTCTAAAATAGGTTCTAAAATGTCGCGAAGACCTTGGTTGCGACCAAAGCGTTTACCGCTAGAGTAAAGCGGGTGATGGCCAACAACAATTTTCCATTTTGCGTTACTGCCAGCTAGTTGGGTTTCAAGCCATACCAATTGTGTTTGATAGCTTTGACTTTGGGTTGAGCGGTATTTTTCACGGGTTTTATATTCAGGTTGAATCGGGTTGGTATCTAAAAAAACCATTAACACTTGCTCGTTGTTTTCAAGTGCAAATGTTTTACTGTAGTACCTTGCTGGTAATTGCCAGCGCTGACTTTTTGCTGTGTAGTCAATTTGTGCTTGAGCATTACCAAGGTAATCGTGATTCCCCAAAACAACATACCAATCTTCAAATGTGTGAGGGCCGTGGTATATATTCTCAAAGGCTGATTGCCAAAGAGGATCGTTCACACTTGCCACACCATTTGGGTAAAAGTTGTCGCCGGTCGAGACAACAAAATCGGCATCGGTTTGGTACATGGCGATTTCTAGCTGATGAGCCACCTCTTTTTGATAAAAGTGGCCGTTGTGTCCCCAATCACCAATAACCATAAAGTTAAGGCTATTAGGTAACGTAGTTAACTTGGCTATTTTTTGTTGTTGATATAGCGCATCTTTATAAATAACGGGCTCACCAGCACTAAGCGCTGATGAGCACAGTAGCGCGGCCATTATGAAAGACAATTTAAACATGTTCTATCTCCAAAAAAGCACGCGATGGCTTGCCAATACGTGCTTAAAATGACAATACGTGTGATTAGAATGCGTAACGTAGCATTACTTGAATCACTGGACCTGCTTCTTCAGACTCAAGCTCGTACTCATCAAAGTTACGATTATTTTGATCATCAAGAGAGTCAAACTTGTTGAAAACTTCATCTTTACTGGCATCAAGTAGGTTTGAACCAACTAGGCGAAGCGTTACATTTTCCCAGCGTTTTTCTACGAATAACTCTAAATCAGCACCATAAGAGGTTGTCACTTCTTCACCCACAAAGCGTCCGTATGCATCACCTTGATTACGGTACGTTGCACCAAATGATGCGCCAAGTGTTGGTAAATCTTGGATAAAGCCTACGTTATAAACATAATCAGATTGGTCATTAAATTTACGCTTACCAAAGCTGTCTTCAACTTCACTGTCGAGCCAAGAGTAATTTAAGAAGATTCCAGTGTTAGGCATGTTCAAGGCGCTTAGTGGAGTTGATAAATCAAACTCAACACCTTGAACTGTGCCATCACCAGTATTTTGTGGTTGCAGTACAAATGTGCCTTCGCCTTCAGAGCCTTCAACACCGGTACTGGCAATTTCAATAAGGTCGCTAACGTCACGGTAAAATACGTTTACACCAACAACACCACTTTTACCTAAACGGTATTCGTAACCTAAATCGATACCCCAAGACGATTCTGGTTTAAGGCTTGGGTTACCTAAAAAGTCATTATCGGCGAGCTCTTTTTCAAGTAAGGCGGGTGTCATGTAGTCAAAGTCAGGGCGGCGTAAGCTGCGAGCAACAGAGGCACTGACTCGTCCGTTATCGCTGATGCTATAACGAAAGTGAGCCGACGGTAAGAAAAAGTCATAATCATTCTCGGCAGTTACGCCTTCATTGGTATCAGTAATACTTGAATCAGTTGACTCCCAGCGCACCCCCATCTCCCACGAGAACACATCCGCTTCATGCTTGATTAGCGCAAATAAATCAAAACGGTCTTCTTCTAGGGTATTAACGCCACCAGCCACTGGTTCAAAGGCGTTGTCAAAACCGGCAAGAGTCAGTGGATTCTTAGTAAATTGATCCCAATTGGTAAAGTCTTTTTCAAGCTCATCTTCAGCGACAAAAATAGCGGTATCGCGCTCTTTGCCTTGTATAAAAGCACCAAATTGGATTTCTTTTGAATCACCTACTAGTAAGCTGTGCTGCCATTGTAATGACCATTCTTTATCATCGATATCAACGGTTTCTTCTGCTTCTTCAAATACCATTGGAAGTTCTGAGGTATCAAGCTCAACTTCTTGTTCGTAAACAGACTCTTCAAAGCTGGCGTAACCCACTTTAAATTTACTGGTGCCGCCGAGCAGAGGTAATTCATAGCCAGAATTAATGTTGTAGTTGGTTTGATTAATAAACGAAACGTTTGCGTTATCTGAGAGTAAATTACCCCCTTCAACAACAGAGCCTGACGTTGCCGTTGGGTTGTCGTATTCAAAAGAGCGTTCGTCTTCAGTACGGTCGGTATCAACCCACATAGCACTAATGTCAAACTTACCGTCATTATCAAATACCTTCTCAAAGCTGGCATTTAAAGAGGTATCATCGCCATCACGGGTATCAGATTGATCTTCACGGTTATCAAAATCGTCTGTTGCGTAATTCGGGTTATTTTCAGGGCTATCGCCATAACGTCTGCTTGATTTTTGTTTTGGGTTATAACGACCTTGTAAATTAGCGCCTAACAGTAAACGCCCACCTGCAAACTCAGTGCCGTAAACGCCCGCAAGGCTCTCTTTTATTTCGCCATCATCATAACGTAAGCCACCAGCGCGAATATAACCGCCGTCTAAGCTATAGCCATCGCGTAGTACAATATTAAGCGTACCTGCTATGGCATCGGCAGAGCGGTTGGCACTAGATGAGCGAATAATTTCTACACGCTCAATTAATTCTGCAGGAATACGGTCAACAAAGAATGAACGGTCAGCACCTGCGCCCGGAACTTCCTCGCCATTAATAAGTACTTTTGTGTAAGCAGGGCTTAAGCCTCGCATACGTGCGCCGTCTGATTCCAGTACATCAGATAAAAAAGTAACACTAGGAACACGCTTTAATGCATCACCTGCGGTGAGTGGTTCAAAGCGCTGAAAGTATTCTTGTGAGTATTCAAGCGTGGGCGCTAGTTCTTGCGAGCGGTTGCGATAACCAATCTCGCCATATACCACAAGTTCTTCAGAAACCTTTACTTCAGGTTCTCTTGGTGATGTTTGTTCTTGTGCATTCACGCTAACACTAAATTGGCTCAGTGCTAACGCCGCCACAACAGCATTTAACTTAAATTGTTTCATTGATTTGCTCCGGTTGTCCTTGGTTTGGTGAGCAAACTAAAAAAAGTTAATGACGCTAATGTGACAGTTTTACCGTTAATTCCTGACAAAACGCCAACTTAGTGCTTTTTAAACAGACATTTGAGCTGTTTAAACACGGCTCCAGCGCACTAAAGATGGTTATTACTAGGTTAAATACCTATAAATTTTAATCTCAATGTCATATCAATGAGCCAATATGACCCTGCCGAACACAGCATGACTAAGCTAGCATGCAGACCAACATAGACTAAAGAAGCCACCCTAATGCGATATAACCCATTTACCAGCCATGCAAAATTAACCAACACCATCATTTTATTATTGGTTATTGCTGTAGCAATATGCGCTTACTTTGGCGAACTTAAGCAATGGCAAGACATTGCGTGGCTCGATATTGTTGGTGAGGGCGGTATTGTGTTGATGACACTCAGCTGGATAGTTGCGTTACTTATTTCACGACCGCCAGGCAAAGTAACTACCTTATTAGTGTTAGGTTTAGGTTTGTTTATGTTCTCAGCCACGCTCGATTTACTCGATGAGTGGTTAAAGCAACCTTCACAATTATGGCTCACCTGGTTTGAATCACTGCCAGCGCCGTTTGGTATGTCGCTTACCAGCGCTGGGCTTTATTATTGGCACCAAGAACAGTTTGTTCTAAATCGTCAGTTACGTCGTCGTGAAGCGCATCTGCGAGAGCATGAAAAAGTCTGTCCTGTAACAGGGTTATACCGAGTTAACTACTTACATTCACTCATGCAGCAACAACAAACAGAGCAGCAAGGCGGCACTTTAGGCGTTATTGATATTCGTGATTTTGCAAAGTTTAATGCGCAGTTTGGTTTTAGTGAAGGTGATAGGTTACTAAGAGAAATTAGTGATTTATTAGTAATGAATTGCCGTTTGAATGATGTGCTTTGTCGCTATGCTGGCGATTGTTTTATTGTGCTTATGCCGAATACCAGCCAAAGCCAAGCCAAAGAATTACTAGCGCAAATGAAAGCGGCGCTTAACCATTGTGCGTTTAAAGTCGCAAAAAGCAAAGGCGCACAGTTCCAGCATATTTTAACCGCCACCATGGCAATGGATTTAGCGCAAGATCCAGTGCAGCAAACCAGCCAGTTACATCAACAATTACAACAAGAAAAGGCCCTTGTAGGTGCAGCAGTATATTAGCCTAGATGATAAATACCTCAGCGCGGAGGGAATGATCACTGCGCTGGTGGAGCTTGCTCAAGGGCGAGGGATCCCGCTGCATAAATTGCTGCGTGGTACGGGTATTTTTGAGCAAGATTTATATGATCTATCACAGCGCTTTAGTTTATCCCAGTTATTGGCTTTAATTAGCCAGTTTAAAGCCTTAATGAAGAGTAATGATAGTGGCTTTTTACTGGGTCATCAATTGGTTAATGACGTTAGCCCAGCAGTGCAAAGTGTGCGTTTAAGCCCCAGTTTAGGTATGGCTTTAAAGCAATTACAACAAATTAGTACCGTTATTGCCCCTTTATTATTTACCCGTAAGCATATATTTAAAGACGATTTATATCTGTACTTGCAACCGAGTATCGGTATGGACGAGTCATTAAAAAATTATTGTTTTGAAATATATAGCGCTGCGTTAATGAGCTTGCTTAAACGAGTATGTAATGTGTATCCACATTGTTATTTTGACTTTACCTGTAAACGCCCTCGGCATATTCAAGAATATGAGCAGCACTTAGGCTTACGAATACGGTTTGAACAACCCTATACCCGTTGGCACTTTAATAAACAACTACTTAAGTGCACAAACCCAGAGGCTAGTCAGCTTAGGTGGCAGCAGTGCATAGCGCAAAGTGAGTTACATAAGAATGTATCACAGTCTTTTGTTGAGGCTGTGTGCCAGCGCATTTACCGTGATAAAAACAACAGCCTTGCTAACAGTGCTGAGCATTTTGCCATGAGCTCTGCTACGTTTAAACGTAAGTTAAAACAACACGGTGTCAGTTATTCTCAATTACAAGATGAGCAAAATAAACTTAAAGCTCTGCATTTACTGGGGGTGTGCCAGCAAGGTAATGAACGAGTGGCTGATCGGCTTGCATTTTATGATATTCCTAATTTTCGCCGTGCATTTAAGCGTTGGACAGGTATTACGCCGAGTCAGTTAAAAGTATAATTAAAAACTGGCAGCTTGCTCTATAACAATGCCATGACGTTTTGCTAGGCGCTGATGATCTCTGTCATAGCCTCCACCAATCACAGTGGCTACAGGTGTATTATTTGCAAGGCAACGCTTAAGCACTATGTGGTCGCGCTTTTCTATTCCTTGCCAACTAATATCCAGTTTGCCTAAGCCATCCTCTTGCCAAATATCAACCCCAGCATCATACAAAACCAGATCTGGGTTAAGCTCGTGTAATAAAAATTGTAGCGTATCGTCAACAATACCTAAGTATTCAGCGTCTTGCATATTATTGGCTAAACCAATATCTAAATCGCTAGGAGACTTTCTAAATGGGAAGTTTTTCTCACAATGTATTGAACAGGTAAACGCATAAGGTTGATGAGCCAGCATGGCTGCGGTGCCATCACCTTGGTGAACATCTAAATCAAAAATCAGTACGTTGGTAACTTCACGATTTTGAATTAACGTTTGTGCGGTAAAAGCTAAATCGTTCACCATGCAAAAACCCGAGCCAAAATCACTGTGGGCATGGTGAGTGCCGCCCGCTAAATGGCACGCAAGACCACTTTTAAGCGCTAAACGCGCAGTTTGCAGTGTCCCTAATGGGGCGGTAAATGTGCGGTTCATTAGTGCTTGCGACCAAGGTAGGCCTATACGGCGCATGGCTTTTTCATCTAGGCGATTATGCCATAAATCGTGAATGTAGTTTTCACAGTGCACTATTTCTAACTCTTCAACACGACCATGTGGTGGCTCTATGATATTGCTGCCAGCAAGCCCAAGGGTTTTAACATGCTGGTATAGCTGCGCAAATTTACTCATTACAAAGCGGTGTTTGGGATCAAAACTAAACGAGTAATTAGGATGATAAACTAAAGGTAGATTGGGATTTAAACTCATATCTGCGTCGTTTAATTATTTTTGGTTATGGTAATCAACTTCACGCAGTGCGTCTATTTATGTTTGGTAAATAAGCGTTTCAAGCTCACGGTGTAATAATGTTTCATCAGCAAGGTTTAGTTCAACCAAGCGCTTTAAATGCGTAATGCTGTCTATATCAATGTTATGACATTTAAGACCAATATGGTTTTCTTCTATGTGACGAATAACCACCGGCATTTTTATTTCAATATCGCTTTGTGGCAAGGTAAAACGTAATATTGCTTCGTCATTTTTGTTGCATGTAAAGGCATCGCTTTTAGTGATCAGTGCACCATGTAAAGAAATATCTAATAGGGTACATGCATACTGGGAGC
Organism: Pseudoalteromonas sp. TB41; assembly: GCF_000497975.1. NCBI lineage: Bacteria > Pseudomonadati > Pseudomonadota > Gammaproteobacteria > Alteromonadales > Pseudoalteromonadaceae > Pseudoalteromonas > Pseudoalteromonas sp. TB41. The sequence continues at coordinate 123,444 of NZ_AUTH01000075.1, forward strand.
TAGCCGTTTCCAATTGCGCTGCTGTAGAGAACATAATACGAGAAAATTGCCGACGGTTTTGCATAATAATCTTATAAAGTTGTTATTTATAATAAGCATAGCTGGTAATGCTCAACACGCCAATTTGCTCAAAGATAAAAATAGCTCGCATAAAAAAGCCCCGCATAAAATGCAGGGCTTTTAACTTATTCACTGTGGCTGTTAGCCAATTTTTTTGTACTTAATACGCTTAGGCTGTGCAGCTTCTGCGCCAAGGGTCTTTTTAAGCCACTCTTCGTACTCAGTGTAGTTACCATCAAAGAAGTTAATTTGGCCTTCGTCACGGTAATCTAAAATGTGTGTAGCAATACGGTCAAGGAACCAACGGTCATGCGAGATACACATGACACAACCAGGGAATTCTAAAATAGCATTCTCAAGAGCACGTAATGTTTCAACGTCCAAGTCATTGGTTGGCTCATCCAGTAGCACTACGTTGCCGCCTGCTTTTAACAGCTTAGCTAGGTGTAAACGGTTGCGCTCACCACCAGATAAGTCTTTAACAAACTTTTGTTGATCGTTACCTTTAAAGTTAAAACGGCTAACATAAGCACGGCTTGGGAACTCAAAGTTACCAATTTTTAGTACATCTTGGCCATCAGAGATTTCTTGGAATACCGTTTTGCTTTCGTCCATGTTGCCACGGAACTGATCAACAGTTGCCAGTTCTACTGTTTCACCAATGCTGATATTACCGCTATCTGGCTGCTCTTCACCGCTTAGCATTTTGAATAGCGTTGATTTACCTGCACCATTGGCACCAATAATACCCACAATAGCGCCTTTAGGCATGCTAAAGCTTAAATCATCAATTAAAACACGGTCGCCAAAGCTTTTACGTAAGTTGTTTACTTCTAATACTTGGTCACCTAAACGTGGGCCAGGTGGAATAAACAATTCGTTGGTTTCGTTACGTTTTTGGTAATCAGACTGTTGTAGCTCGCTAAACTGTGCCATACGCGCTTTTGATTTAGCTTGACGACCTTTAGGATTTGAACGCACCCATTCAAGTTCTTGTGCAATTGATTTTTGACGTGCTTTTTCAGATTTTTGCTCTTGCTGTAAGCGGGCATCTTTTTGCTCAAGCCAAGACGAGTAGTTACCTTCCCACGGAATACCTTCACCACGGTCAAGCTCTAAAATCCAGCCAGCAACATTATCAAGGAAGTAACGGTCATGCGTTACTGCCACAACGGTGCCTTCGTAGTCATGTAAGAAGCGCTCTAACCAGGCAACCGACTCAGCATCTAAGTGGTTAGTTGGCTCATCGAGAATAAGCATATCTGGTTTTTCAAGTAACAAACGACAAATAGCAACACGACGGCGTTCACCACCTGAAAGGTGCTCAATTTTAGCGTCCCACTCAGGTAAACGCAGAGCATCGGCAGCACGCTCTAATACGTTATCAATATTATGACCATCGTGCGCTTGAATAATCGCTTCTAATTCACCTTGCTCTTTAGCCAGTGCGTCAAAGTCAGCGCCTTCCATTGCGTATTCGTTATACACTTCGTCAAGGCGGTTAAGGGCATGTTTTACTTCACCCACAGCTTCTTCAACAATTTCACGAACTGTTTTGCTTTCGTCCAAAACAGGCTCTTGCGGCAAGTAACCAATTTTAGTGCCTGGTTGAGGGCGAGCTTCACCTTCAAAATCTTCATCAACACCTGCCATAATGCGTAGTAATGATGATTTACCAGAACCATTTAGACCTAGCACACCAATTTTTGCACCAGGGAAAAAATGCAACGAAATATCTTTTAAGATAGTGCGTTTTGGTGGCACAACCTTAGATACTCGACTCATCGAGAATATAAACTTATCAGGTAAAACCATGGAAGAAGCCTTCAATAATAATAAAAATTTCAATGCTGTATTGTAGTGGCTCACAGGTGAAACAGTCAACGAATGGGGCTGTTTTAAAGTACATATTCAATTTGTACAAAACGCGTGAATAAATTTCATTTAGACATCTATACATCTAGAGGTTGATATTTTTGACATTCTGTTCATAATGAGAGCGTATTAATTCTCGGTTTTTATGAGCAGGAGCTTTAAGAATGCCAATTACAGTAGAAGACGAATTGCCAGCTATTGCACGTTTACGTCATGAAAACGTGTTTGTAATGCCAAAAACGCGTGCAAAAACGCAAGAAATACGCCCTATGCGTTTGGCTATTCTTAATCTTATGCCTAATAAAGTAGAAACCGAAGTACAGTTTATTCGCTTGTTGGCTAACTCTCCGCTGCAAGTAAATGTTGAGCTATTACGCCTTGATACGCACCGCAGCAGTAGCAACTCAGAGCAACACTTAGATACCTTTTATCGTTACTTTTCAGAAGTGAAAAACAATAATTACGATGCACTATTAATTACCGGTGCGCCTTTGGCACATTTAGAGTATGAAGAAGTGGCGTATTGGGAAGAATTCAAAGTGATTATTGATTGGGCCGAGCAGCATGTAACTTCTACTTTGTTTTCGTGCTGGGCTGCCCACGCGGCTTTATATCACCGTTATAATTTAAAGCGCGATTTAAAAGACAATAAACTTTGCGGAGTGTTTACCCATCAATGCTACTTTGCCCATGGTGCACTTACCCGCGGCTTTGACGATACCTTTTTAGTGCCGCACTCACGTTATGGCCACATAGATATAGATAAAATAAACGCTTGTGAAGAGCTGGTGGTATTAGCGGGCTCTGAACGAGTCGGGGCTTATTTACTTAAAAATAAATCGGGCAGCCAAGTGTTTATTACCGGCCACCCAGAATACGATGCCGACAGTTTAAAAGCCGAATATGAGCGCGATTTACAAAAAAGCCCTGATGCGCCAAAGCCCGAAAACTATTTTCCTGATGACGATACCAGCAAGCAACCGTCTAAAACATGGCAAAGTCACGCGTTTTTACTGTTTTCAAACTGGTTAAATTATTACGTTTACCAAACCACACCCTATGATATTAACTTAGTTAGCCAAGACGTAAGGACTAACAACTATGCCGAATAATCCTCAAAACAATAAGCATCAAGAGCTGAGCGCTGCGCTCAAACAGCGCATTTTAATTTTAGATGGTGCAATGGGAACCATGATCCAAGCGCATAAGCTTGAAGAGCAAGACTACCGTGGTGAACGTTTTAAAGATTGGCACGTGCTCATTAAAGGCAACAACGATTTATTAAGCCTAACCAAGCCTGAAATTATTACTGATATACACCGCAGCTTTTTAGCCGCCGGAGCCGATATTATCGAAACTAACACCTTTAACTCGACCACCATTTCGATGGAAGATTACGACATGGCGAGTATAAGCCGTGAAGTTAATTTAGAGTCAGCTAAGTTAGCCCGCGCTGTATGTGACGAATTTAGTGCTAAAACCCCAGAAAAACCGCGCTATGTAGCAGGTGTTTTAGGGCCAACATCTAAAACCTGTTCGTTATCGCCGGATGTAAACGACCCCGGCTATCGTAATATCACTTTCGATAAGTTAGTGACTGCGTATGTTGAGTCGACCCTGGCGCTTATGGAAGGCGGTGTAGATATTATTTTAATCGAAACCATATTCGATACGCTTAATGCAAAAGCGGCATCGTTCGCAGTAGAAGAAGCGTTTGAACAAGCAGGGCGCAAATTGCCAGTGATGATATCAGGCACTATCACCGACGCTTCAGGCCGCACGCTTTCAGGGCAAACCACCGAAGCATTTTATAACTCTATTCGCCACATTAAGCCGCTTTCAATTGGCTTAAATTGCGCTCTTGGGCCAGATTTACTGCGCCAATACGTTGAAGAGCTATCGCGCGTGTGCGAAACCTTTGTCTCTGTTCACCCTAACGCGGGCTTACCCAATGAGTTTGGAGAATACGACTTAGAAGCAGACGACATGGCAAAAGAGATCATAGATTGGGGTAAATCGGGCTTTATTAATATTGTTGGCGGTTGCTGTGGCACTACGCCTGCGCACATTCGTGCCTTTGCTAAAGGGCTTGAAGGCACAGCACCACGAAAATTACCTGAGCTTGAAGTGCGTATGCGTTTATCAGGCCTAGAAGCCTGTAACTTAAATTAGGAGCCGCCAATGACCCAACAAATTGCAGTATTTACCAATGTCGGCGAGCGTACTAACGTAACTGGTTCGGCCATGTTTAAACGTTTGATCATGGAAGAAGACTACGAGACCGCCCTTAATGTGGCCCGCGAACAAGTAGAAAATGGCGCCCAAGTTATTGATATCAACATGGACGAAGCCATGCTGGACTCAAAAGCGGCCATGGTGAAGTTTTTAAACTTAATTGCCTCAGAGCCTGATATTTCTAAAGTACCTATTATGGTCGACTCCTCTAAATGGGAAGTAATAGAGGCAGGCTTAAAGTGTATTCAAGGCAAGGCCATTGTAAATTCAATATCGCTTAAAGAGGGTGAAGAGCCGTTTATTCGCCAAGCTAAAATTATAAAACGCTTTGGTGCCGCCGCTGTTGTAATGGCATTTGATACTGACGGCCAAGNAAGCCGATACTGCAGACCGTAAGTTTGAAATTTGTGAGCGCAGCTACCGTATTTTGGTTGATGAAATTGGCTTCCCGCCAGAAGATATTATATTCGACCCCAACATATTTGCCGTTGCCACCGGCATAGAAGAGCACGACAACTACGCCGTAGAATTTATTGAAGGCACCCGCCGTATTAAGCAAAACTTACCGCACTGTAAAGTGTCGGGTGGGGTATCAAACGTATCGTTCTCGTTTAGAGGTAATAACCCAGTACGTGAAGCGATTCACTCGGTGTTTTTATACCATGCTATAAAAGCGGGTATGGATATGGGCATAGTAAACGCAGGGCAACTTGCGGTTTACGACGACATCCCCGAGGAACTTCGTAAAGCCGTAGAAGATGTAATTCTTAACACCGACCCCGGTGCGGGCGAGCGCCTTGTTGAACTTGCGCCTAAATATTCAGGCATGGCACAAGCTGAGCGGGTAGAAGATTTAGAATGGCGCACTTGGCCTGTAGAGAAGCGCTTGGAGCACGCCCTTGTAAAAGGCATAACCACCTTTATAGATGAAGATACAGAAGAGTGCCGTGCTGGCGCCGATAAACCTATTCACGTCATTGAAGGGCCACTCATGGATGGCATGAACGTGGTTGGGGATTTATTTGGTGCCGGTAAAATGTTTTTACCCCAAGTGGTTAAATCGGCTCGTGTGATGAAGCGAGCCGTGGCCTACCTTGACCCATTCATTGAAGCCGAAAAAGAAGAAGGCGCCACCAACGGTAAAATTGTTATGGCTACCGTAAAAGGTGACGTGCATGACATAGGTAAAAACATCGTAGGCGTTGTACTACAATGTAATAACTACGAAGTAATCGACCTTGGCGTAATGGTGCCAGCAGATAAAATACTGCAAACCGCGATTGACGAAAAAGCCGATATTATAGGCCTTTCAGGCTTAATTACCCCGTCGCTTGATGAAATGGTACATGTTGCCAAAGAAATGAAACGTCGTGGCTTTGAGCTACCGCTCATGATTGGTGGGGCAACCACCTCAAAAGCGCATACCGCAGTAAAAATAGAGCCGCAGTACGACAAAGGCGTGGTGTATGTAAATAACGCCAGCCGCGCTGTGGGTGTGGTGTCTAACTTACTTTCTAAAGAGCATAAAGCAGAATTTTTAGCTAAAACCACCGCCGAGTACGACAAAGTACGCGAACAACAAGCACGCAAAAAGCCGCGCTCAAAACCAGTTACCATACAGCGCGCCCGCGATAATGCTGCAAAGCTCGATTGGGATAACTACACACCACCCGTGCCTAAAAAGCTGGGCGTGACCGAGTTTAAAAATGTATCAATCGCGACTCTACGCAAATACATAGACTGGACGCCGTACTTTATGACCTGGTCAATCGCCGGTAAATATCCGCGCATAATGACCGACGAAGTAGTGGGCGAACAAGCACAAAGCTTGTTTAAAGACGCCAACGACATGCTCGATGAGCTTGAAAAGTCAGGCACTTTGCAGCCATTAGGTGTTATTGGTTTATTCCCAGCTAACCGTGTGGGCGATGATATAGAAATTTACACCGACGAAACGCGAAAAGAGCTATTAACTACCTCATGCCATTTACGTCAGCAAACCGAAAAAACCGACTTTGCTAACTACTGCCTAGCCGATTACATTGCGCCAAAAGGCACACCCGATTACTTTGGTGCGTTTGCGGTAACGGGTGGTTTAGAAGAGGACGACCTCGCCAATGCGTTCGATGCCAAGCAAGACGACTATAATAAAATAATGGTAAAAGCGGTTGCCGACAGACTCGCTGAAGCGTTTGCTGAATACTTGCACGAACAAGTGCGTAAAGAGTATTGGGGTTATGCACCGGATGAAAACCTCGCAAACGATGAACTAATACGTGAAAACTACCAAGGTATTCGCCCAGCACCCGGTTACCCAGCGTGCCCTGAGCACACAGAGAAAAAGAAAATTTGGCAGTTGCTCGATACCGAAAAACGTATTGGTATGCAGCTCACCAGCTCGTACGCCATGTGGCCAGGTGCTGCGGTTTCGGGTTGGTACTTTTCACACCCACAAGCGAAATACTACGCCGTAGCGGCAGTACAACGTGACCAAGTGGAAGACTACGCCAAGCGAACAAATATGACGCTCGCAGAAGCCGAAAGGTGGTTATCGCCTAACTTGGGGTATGATCCTGATTAGAAGAGCAGCAGTCAAAAGTTGAAGCGGTCAGTTTTTAGCTGTCAGCTATCAGTAAAACAAAAACGAGCCAAGTTAGGCTCGTTTTTTAAATTACACATAAAAAATCTTTAAGGATTATTAGCGATTAGCTCATCTACTTTTTTTATAACATCTTCTGGTGTTGGCTCAGTCGTTTGTTGTTTTAACCAATCTATTATTTCTGAGCTGACTCTGTAACCCTTTTCAATGCAGTAGTGTTGAGAGGTAACCCAAATATCTGCCCCCCTAGAGGTGCTATACGAATTACAAACAGTGTAGCCTTCACTTTTAATCTTACTTTCAATAAAGTAGGTATAAGTAGGAACTGAAATCAATAGCAAAATCAGAGTAACCCCACAGACCTTATACCATTTAATTAAAAGCTCAGGCTTTATTTCAATATTTCTTACTTTTAAGAATATCAGTCGAGTAAGCATTGCAAATGCTGGCGTATATAAAATTAAACACGCACTAAAACTCTTCTCCTCAAAGATTAGCTGATGTTGATTCAAAGTTTCAAAAACGAGTGTCACCTCACTGTATGAGATCATAGGCAGAGTAATGGTGAGCACAAAGAAGAAAGTAAATAAAAAAATACCCTTTATATTTTTACTTAACGTTATTCTTTCGTGTTTCATTAAACTCCCTTTAATCATCATTTAAATAAGGTATACAAATAAATTACGGTTAAACTTTATACGGTTTTCGTCATGTGCATTATAAGCAACTCTTAGACTAGCTATAATTTTTTAGTTATCCTATTAGTATAAATTAAACACATAGCTGTTCCTTCAACAAGAGCGCCTACAAGAATAAATAAACTAGACTCCACTTTAAATCTTTCACTGTGAAAAACGAAATAGCAGGCTTTGTTTAGGCTAAAAAAAAGTAAGGTGTCTTATGTCAATTTTAAAAAAGCGTAAAGCAGGTTTAGTTTATATAAAAATATTATCATCGTATCAATTTTTAAGAGCAGAAAAACTAAATGCAAGGATCGCGGACTATTAAAACTCATGAAATTAGCTTGTTAAAAAGAACTCTAAATTTAGCTTTACTATTTACTCATATAATTTTTTTATTTGCAGTAGCTGCCATAGCATTCGATCGTGAGAGTTTTGAGGCAATAAGTAACGCAAGATATGGCAATAGCGCTCCCTTAATGCAATCTAGATTAGCAGATATATTTGTATCATTTTGGTTTGCTTATTTGTGCTTAGCTTTGATCCCATTAACTTTAATAAAAGAGCGGCTCGTGAAAAGCTATAACGTTCGAATTTATTTAAATGTACTAGCTTCGTTTATATGCGGATTAATAATCTATATATTTACTAATAAACTGTATAGTTTATAAGGTTTATTTAATGTAACTTTTAGCTTCTTTAAGCGGAAAATTTATAACTTAAAAGGAAAAAATAACTAATGGAAAATATTTTTTGTGGCTATTATGATGAGGAAGCGGAGCAGGATGTTCCATTACAACCAAACATTAGTGAAGCTATAACCTTTTTCAAAAGTTTTATTTGGGAGAATGAAAATTCAGAATCCGCCATGAAAATTTTATTTTTTCAAGCTTTAGGGGATAATGAGGCTTCATTACAAATAAGTTGCCTAGAAAAAAGTTTATGGTGCATTTCTACCAGTGTTTCTATCCGAAGGCGCTTTCTTGGACCTTTTTTTAAGCGTAACACCTTCAAAATCTTTATAGATAAAAATGAAGATGAAACAGAAAATATAATACGTTTATTTTATGATAGTTCGCCTCACAAATTTGCTGCCTTTTTAAAAAATAGTAAAGGCTAAGCTTTAAGAGGAGTTACACATTTAATCTCTTTATAAATCTATTCTATTACTTTGAATAAAGGACTATCAATGAAGTATCTAAATTACATATTATTTTGCCTATCTCTATTTTTCACATCGAACACATTTGCGCTTGAGCAAAAGTATCACGAGAGTGTTTTACCTGTTATTGCTGCTTTTAAAACGCATGATAAAACTGCGATTGCTGCGCATATTCGCTACCCTCTAAAAAGGCAGTATCCATTGCCTGATATTAAAAATGAAGCTGAGTTGATAGAGCGTTTTGATGAAGTGTTTGATGATAAACTCGCCGCAGTTATTGCCAGTTCAAATATCGATACTGATTGGGATAAAGTGGGCTGGCGCGGCATTATGCTCAATAACGGCGTAATGTGGGTAGACACAGACGGCAAAGTTATTGCTGTGAATACACAAAATATCACTGAGCAAGCACATGCAGAAAAGTTAATCGCTCAAGATAAACAATCACTCCATTCAAGTATTAAAACCTTTCAAAAACCAATACTTGATTGGAAAACAGCTAACTATCGTGTTCGCATTGATGATTTAGGCGATGGAAACTTCCGCTATGCATCGTGGAGTATTGATAAAAGCCCAAGGGATAGGCCTGATATCGTTTTAATTCATGGTGAGATAACGTTTAGTGGCAGTGGCGGTAATCACAGTTATACGTTTAAAAACGGGCGCTATAGTTACATATTACACGTTACTGTAATTGGCTGTGATACCTCACCACCAGGTTGGCTTGAAGTATATAAAAACGATAAGCAATTGTTATTTGAAGACGTTGTAAGTAAAGGTTAATACAGTATCGAAAAGAGTACATAGTTACTAATGATTAAACAGAATTAGAAATAAAATATGAAAATAGAAGATATCAAGATAAAAATTGAAAGCTCTGAATTTTATAAAAACAATGATATTAAACAGTTGATTAAACTGGTTATTGATTTATATGAAAGCTACAGAATTGAAAATACTATTTTAGAAAATGACGGCGATATGCTTCTTTTTCAGTGCGGGGAAGATAGCCTGAGTAAAGACTACTTTATTGTTGATATTACACGCCAAATTATTCCTGATTTAGACGACATAGATGAAGCTACAGATGCTATGCAGCAACTTAGTACGACTTTTAAATTTTTACCAAGCGAGGCTGCATTTGCGCTTTCAACAACGAGTCAGTGGTGTTCTGCGTTAAATGAGGTTGATAGTCTTAGGGCGTTTATTGAAAATAGTGATGCTTTTCAATGGGCTATTAAAAATGATGTGGTAAAAGTAGATATTGAATTATCTTATATATAAATATTAAAACAATAATTGTAGTCGCATAAACTACGATAATGAAATTGGTTGTGCAATTAGCTTTTTTAAAAGGATTTACATGAATAAAAAAACTTCAAACTTAGTCATTATATTTTTATCTGCATTCATTACATCGTTTGTTAGCCGCTATTTAACTGATTCAATAATAAACCTAAAAGATCTACCTTTTTATATGGAGTTTTTACTTTTCCTAGCTATTTATTTGGTAATTTATTTCCCACTAAATTGTGTATTCGAAAAATTCGTTGTTAAGTCAACATCTGATAGTTAGCAAAACAGTAAGGCAGAATGAGTCAGAGGGTTCGCTATACAAGGCTTTACAGGTATCTTTGCTTATTGTTTTGTCGCATATCTGTGTAGTAATCGGCTTGCTCTTAACCACTATTAAACAAGGCAATTTTATGAAAACGATTGGCATGCTCGGAGGTATGAGTTGGGAGTCAACAGCCAGCTATTACAAAGCTTTAAACGAAGGCGTTAAAAACTCATTGGGTGGGCTACATAGTGCTAAAATTTGTATGGTGAGCGTCGATTTTGCAAAAATTGAAGCGCTACAGCATCAAGGTGATTGGCAACAAACAGCTAAGTTACTCACTAAGGCAGCTAAATCTGTAGAGGCTGGTGGTGCCGACTTTTTACTTATTTGTACCAACACTATGCATAAAGTGGCCGATGAGATTGCCAGTAATATTACCATTCCTATTTTGCATATTGCCGATGCCACCGCTGAGCAACTAAAGCACGATAACATTACGCGAGTAGGGTTGTTGGGAACGCAATTTACAATGGAGCAAAACTTTTACAAAGAGCGTTTAACTAATAAGCATAACATTGAGGTATTAATACCTGAGCCTAATGAGCGAAAGCGAGTGCACGAGGTTATTTATTCGCAGTTATGCCAAGGGATTATTGATGACGATTCGCGAGCTGATTATGTGCGTATTATAGAGCGCTTATTTGCACAAGGCGCACAGGCTATTATTTTAGGCTGTACTGAAATCGCCTTGTTGGTAAAACCACAACATACGCAGGTTCCGCTTTACGATACCACCAAAATACATGCCGAGGCAGCAGTGAAGTTAGCACTGGCAAAATAGTTAAGCTTGAGATAACAAAAAACCGCCAATTGGCGGTTTTTTATTAGCAAGTAAAGCTGTTAACACGCTTTATTTTAATGGCCTTTCTCAAAGTCATTTACTTCGCGCTCGGCTTAACTTCCTTTAACCTATACATCTGAAGCTTTAATTATTGTATTTTATATAGGCTTGTTTATCATATGAGGTCTATTTACAAAGGCATGTGAATATTTAAGCTTATAGGGAATCATGTAGCAACCCTCCACAAAATGTTCACGGCCTATTTTTAAGGCTTCTTGTTTATGTCATTTTTAACGACACTTAAAAAGTTTGGTAATCATATTGGTGCTTACAAAGTGCACTTGTGCCCTGAGGTGAAAGGCCAAGTTAGTGAAAAGGGCAAGCCTTTATCTAATGTGAGAATAGACAGAGTATTAAATTTTTCTGATGGCAAATGTGCTGAAGATTTCACTTACACCGATAAGAACGGAAGTTTCTTACTACCTGAAATTAATATCCGTTCTAATCAACCAGCAGTCCCACTTGCTGAGATTTTTACTTCTCAAGCTATTTATTTATCCTACAATCATGAAGAATATTGCCTTTGGGGTTCCAGATTGTCAGGCGCTAAATACCGAGAGGAATATGCAAAAAAATTAAGGCAATTAATAGCCGATACCACTGATGAAAAGGTTCTTTTTAAATTTGAGAATAAAAAAACTGAAGGCTATAAATTTGAAGCTTTAAGTATTTGTCGTTGGTCTGATGATTTTGAAGTAGTGGAAAAAAATGCTTATTTTGACCTTTCAGAAATTGAAACGGATGAAAATTAATAAAACAAAACCTAAATTATAAGGAAATATTGATGAATGTTTTAAGCCCTGCAATAGCTGCTAACTTTGCTGCTATCTCATACGAAAGCCTTGATAAAAGAGGCTTAAGAGCTAATCCATATTTTGAAAGGATTAGCTCTTTATTTTCATTCGAATCAGAATCTATAAAAGGTGTAAGTGGTTCTATTCTTGAGCGAGTTTTTAATCACTCGACCAATTTTGGCTGTATTGCAAAAGGTAAGAAGGGTGCATATGAAGATGATTATGTTTTAGCTTTACGTGGCACGGCAAAAATACGTGATGTTGTTACTGACTTACATTGTGGTTTAAGTACTTGTAGTAATAATCAACCTGTACATGCAGGCTTCAACCATACATTTAACTCTTTCAAAAATCAGTTAGAGCTGTATTTTAAACAAAGCACTAAGAAAAAATTAAACATTCATGTTGTAGGTCATAGTTTAGGTGGTGCTTTAGCAAACTTAGCTGCTAACTGGTTAAAGCAACGTTTTGGAGCGAATGTAAAATTATATACTTTTGGTGCGCCGCGAGTTGGTTATAATAGTTTTGCAGTAAAAACTGAGTCCGCAACAGATAATAGCATTTATCGTTGTGTACATGCAGCCGACCCAGTTCCTTTAGTGCCTGTGTGGCCATTTATGCATACGGAGCAAGAATATATTTTACACGGTGCTGCCACTATTACTCCAAAAGCACATAGTATGACTAAGGATACGCCAGGATATTTGCATACAGCTAGCAACTTCAAAAGTTATTCTGCTATTAACAAGGGAATGGAAAAACGAATTCAAGAAGAGGTAAGGCTTGATTATGAGAGACGACTCGAATGTAGCCGCACCTCTAAATGGGCTCGGAAAATTGGTGCAGCTTTAATTACTCATTTACGTGAGACTGGTAAATTATATGCGATACAAAATCATTTTTCGAACGCTCTCACAGTATACGATCAGATAGCTAAAGCATTAGCTGATAGCATTGATTTTTCTAAAAATTGTACTAAAGATGTAAAAGGGATTTTAGGGCATATGCTGACATTTTGTGGCTATCCATTTCAGGTGATTTCTTTTACTTACGCTTCTATTAGGCATATTTTGCAATTAATGCTTAAAAATATTTTTGCACTTGCTGGCGAAGCGCTAGCATTAGCAAAACCTTCCTAGAATTAAGGTATACAAAAAACCGCCAATTGGCGGTTTTTTATTAGCAAGTAAAACTGTTAACACGCTTTATTTTAATGGCCTTTCTCAAAGTCATTTACTTCGCGCTCGGCTTCCTCTTTCGATTTACCGTATTTTTGCTGAATTTTACCAATAAGCTCGGTACGGCTACCTTCAATTTTATCTAAATCATCGTTGGTAAGATCGCCCCATTTTTGCTGCGCTTTACCTTTAAGTTCTTTCCAATTTCCTTCGATACGATCGCTATTCATAATTAGCTCCTTATTAAGAGTGATGATTTTTCATTTTAAAAGCGTTACTAATAAAATGATTTTTAACGTTCACTTATAAAGTTGCAAAGGCTATACCAGAAAGTAAAATTTTAATTTTATTTATATATCAACTGGTTATGGTTTTTTGATGCGTAAAGTTTTTTAGCTGGTGGCGAGCTTTATAAAAATTCTGCAGGGTGGCTTGTAATTATTGCAGGGACTGTGACTTCAGGGGCTGTTACTTCAGGGGGGATTATTGCAGGGACACTGTGCTGGTTTTTTATAAGTACAAAAAAAGCGAGCTGTTAAAGCTCGCTTTGGTGTTTAATAAAGGAATTAATGTCTAAAGCTTGGCATTAGCGCAGGAATGCCTGGCAGCATACCTACCAGTGCCATTACACCGGTTAATAACACAAACATAATAAGTGGGATGATCCAGCGGCTCATTCGTGATAAATCAGCACTTCTTTCTTTACAGCCAATAAGGCCCAAGTTATCCAAAAGCATAGTCAGTGACCAACCAAATGCAGGGTTTACTAGGCTTGAGGCAAACACCACAATAGCTGCCGACTGCGTGGTTTTACCTTCACGGGTCATTTCCATACCCGCTTCAAGTAGTGGAATAAACACCCCTACAATTAAGGCAACACATAATACTGGCTGCCAAATAGCTAAGTCCATTGGATAGCCCCAAACACCCGCGATAATACAAAATAACGCAGTTAAAATAGCGCCTGCAGGAATAGGGCGTTTTGCAATAGCAGCAGGAACAATGTAAGTGCCCCAAGATGACGCAAAGTTAGCACCGCCTAATAGCGAGCCAAAGGTTTGTCTTGTTGATGCGCTAAGCATGGTATCGTCAATATTCATTTGTACTTTTTCAGTACGCTCTGGGTAACTAATTTTTTGAAATACTTGATGGCCTAAAAAGTCAGGCGACCACATAGCAACCGCTAAAACTGCAAAAGGAAGTACAACTACAAAGCTTTCAGCGGTTGGTAAACCAAGCATCCAACCAGTGTTTTCCCCCCACCAGTACATAGGGTTCATGTTTGGTAGGCCCGGTGCGGTATGAAACTCAAACGGTGCGCCCAATGCAAAAGCAGTAAAACCACCAATTAAACAGCTCAGTGGCACGGCTAACCAGCGTTTTTTGTAATGCTCCAATAAAGCATAAAGTAAAATTGTGGCTAAGATTACGATAAAAGCAATATGGGTCATTTGAATTTCTTCAGCCCATGCAAACAGCTTTTTAACTTGTGAAATGGTACCCACAAAGCCTAAATAGAGGAGTAGGCCACCACACACCCCTTTACTGGTGAGCTTGGCCATGAGGCTGCCGCCTTTACTAAATGCTAATATCAATCCAAAGGCACCTATGAGTAAACCAAAGGCCATAGGATGTCCGCCTGCGGCAACCACAATAGGAATTAATGGAATGAGTGGGCCATGAGTACCGGCTAAATTAGCGGTCGGTAAAATAAAGCCCGAAAATAGTAAAATAAATAGCGAAACAATTAAAAGTTCGTAGCGTACGTTTTCAAGTACAAAGCCATCACTTAAACCCAAAGGGCCTGCAAACGTGGCAGCAATGGCTGCAACCATGACTACTTTACCTATAGTAGCGGCCATCGCTGGAATGGTGTCTTCAAATTCAAAGCGATAATCTCTAAATGGTAAATTTGGACGCCAGCGTTTTGGCTGCATAATTTGCAGTTCGTGCTCTAGGTAAGCGTCGCGGCTTTCAAACTCAGAGCTGGGCTTATGAAGATTTTCATAGCTATCGGACACGGTTTGAGTATCCGCTCCTGATATAGCATCAGATGAATTATCATCTAGCGGCTTGGTGGTCATGACTTCTCCTGCAACTTAGTTGCTAACTCAAAATAAAAATACAGCTTTTACAAAGCAAATGAACGTTGAGTGCGCAGGGTAAAACAGCTTGCTACAGATTGTAATTAGGCAAAAGGTCGTGCATAGCCCAGTTTAACGCTTTGTAAGTGTTAACAAAAATAGCAAAGGGATGTGTTGTAACTGGCTTGTTAAATTTAAAAGGTCTTTAAATTCAGTGGTTTATTGTTTTGTTTTTACAGTGTGATCTTGTCATGCAGAATAGCGAAAAGGTCATAAAATCAGCAGATTCAGCAGCAATCATTCTTTAGTCTAATAAAGGTGACGTTAGCATCTTTTTGCTTATTATAAATACAATTAGCCGCGAAGTTGCGCAAAACGTAATAATTAAAAAGAGTATTTACTTAGCTGTAGCTTCGGTTTACAGCTTTATACCTACTAGGTATTTGAAACGAAATGCAATCACGAGCTAATTTAAGGGCATTTAAATCACTTAAAACGCCACTTGCTTTTTAATAATAAAACGATAATTTTTGCTACAATGGCGGCAAAGTAATTTAGGGTAAATAGCGTGCTGCCGGTTCAAGAAATATATAACTCACTCATTGATGCATTAAAAGCCAACTCAATCACCTTACTGCAAGCGCCGCCTGGTGCAGGTAAATCGACGTGGTTGCCATTACAGCTTATGCGCGATGGGCATTATAAACACATAGTGATGTTGGAGCCGCGACGCTTAGCTGCACGTAATATTGCCAATTACCTAGCCCAATGCCAAAACGAATCCCTTGGACAAAGTGTTGGTTTACGGGTGCGAGGTGAGAGTAAAGTAAGTGTGAACACGCGCCTTGAAATAGCCACCGAAGGCATGCTGACACGCATGTTACAAAATGACCCTGAGCTCAGTGATGTTGATTTACTGATTTTTGATGAGTTTCATGAGCGCTCTATCGCAGCAGATACCGCGCTGGCTTTTGCTTTAGAATCGCAAGCGGCGCTACGTGAAGATTTAACCATTATGCTGATGTCGGCCACCCTCGATAGCGATCGTTATACCGCATTTTTTAATTGCCCAGTTATTCAGTCAAGCGGGCGAAGTTACCCGATTGACGAAATATATTGCCCAATAAAAGATGAAAGCCGCTGGCTTGATGCCATCCCCGCTATTATAAAACAAGCACTCAATGAGCAAACCGGCAGTGCGCTGGTATTTTTACCCGGCCAACGAGAAATACTGTGCGTGCAACAAGCATTGAGCGACTTACCTAGTAACTGCCTAGTCGCCACTTTATTTGGTGAGCAAGATAAAGCCAATCAACAAGCTGCAATAGCACCTGCGCCTCAAGGGATGCGAAAAGTAGTACTGACCACCAATGTTGCCGAAACCAGCTTAACCATTGAAGGCATTCGAATTGTGATTGATAGCGGCAAGCGCCGTGCAGCCAGCTTTAATTTAAAAACCGGTGTAACTGAGCTCACTACGCAAAGTATATCTCGTTCATCGGCAGTACAACGCGCAGGGCGTGCAGGACGAATAGAACCAGGGGTTGTGTATCGTTTAGGTTCAAAACAAACTTTTGAGCGACGAAACAGCCACGATAACCCTGATATTCTTACCTCAGATATTAGCCAACTGATGCTTGAGGCGAAGCAGTGGGGCGCAAGCATTAGTGAACTCACCTTACTTGACCCGCCGAGTGAGCAACAATGCAGCCAAGCTACCAATTTATTATCTATGCTTGAAGCGATAGATAGCCACGGTAAGCTCACCGCACTGGGGAGTAAAATGTTGGGCTTTGGTGCCGATATTCGCTTAGCGCATATGTTATTAAAAGCGCAAATGTTAGAACCACAGTTAAGCGGAATTTATCGCTTAGCTATTTATTTAGTCGCCTTACTAGAAAGCCGAGTTAACACTGCCAATGAGCTTAATCTAGCACTGCATAGTCAACAGCAGCGTCCGCATCCTGTGTATAAGCAACAATTAAATTATTGGTTAAAACGCTTAAAATTTACCGACAGCAAAACAGACTTAAACACCGATCATTTAAGCTTATTAGTGTCGCTTGGCTATCCAGATCGCATCGCTAAAAAACGCGGTAATGGCTACTTACTTGCTAATGGCGCAGGGGTCGAGCTAAACCCTGACTACTGGCATAATGACGAATATATAGCTATTGCCAGTATGGGCGGACACAAAGGCGGGCGAGTTTTTGCGGCCACGGCGCTAAATCCATTAGCGCTTAAAGAGTATTTACCGCATTTATTCACTGAGTTGACCCGCTGCGAGTTTGATGAAAAAGCTGCTCGGTTTATTCATCAAGATGAAGTAAAACTTGGAGAAATTACCCTTAGTAGCCAACCAAGTAAACATAAGCTTGATAAAGCAGAGCGTGCCAAGGCATGGCTTAGTGTGTTTGCCAAGCAGGGCTTTTCACTGTTTAACGAGCAAAAAGAAAGTGAGCAGTTACTTATTAGAATGTGCCTAGCCAGCAAATTGATGCCAGAACAGTTTCCTGTTATTAATCAGCAGCAGCTCATTGAAACAGCAGGTGATTGGTTAGGGGTGTACCTTGAAAATATTAAAACCCTTGAGCAACTTAAAAAGTTTAATTATTTTGAGGCACTACAAAACTGTTTTAATTGGCAACAGCAAAGCGAGCTAAAATCTTTACTCCCACTGCGACTAACAGTACCAAGTGGCTCTAACATAAAAATTGAATACCAACTTGATGGACCTGCCAAGCTTAGTGTGCGCATGCAAGAGGTATATGGTTTAACCAGTACACCTATGCTAGCTAACGGTAAATTAGCATTGCTAATGGAG
Organism: Pseudoalteromonas sp. TB41; assembly: GCF_000497975.1. Lineage (NCBI taxonomy): Bacteria > Pseudomonadati > Pseudomonadota > Gammaproteobacteria > Alteromonadales > Pseudoalteromonadaceae > Pseudoalteromonas > Pseudoalteromonas sp. TB41. The sequence continues at coordinate 141,397 of NZ_AUTH01000075.1, forward strand.
TTGTTATCGCCAGGCAAGCGTTCACTACAGTTAACCCAAGACTTAGCACATTTTTGGAATAGTAGTTACCGCGAGGTACAAAAAGAGATGAAAGGGCGCTACCCCAAACATTTTTGGCCAGACGATCCTGCCAATAGCGTTGCCACTAATAGAGTAAAAAGCAGAATGTGATCACGCTTCCTTAATTTTACTTAGTGTTAAATGTTGACCATGCAAATAACGAACATTTTTGGGCGTTTTACAAGCACTAAACTATTATTACTTTAATGCTGATATTTATAGGGTAAGACTTATTACCCTAGTGTACATATGAGCAGTAAGGTAGCAAGCGTTTGTAACTAATTGAAGATGCAGCTAACAATCTAAAAGTGATAATAGAGGGAACATGCATGAAAGGCGTTATCTTTAGAGGGCTTGAAGCACTGGTTATTGAAAAATGTGACATGGCTGCATGGGACGACTTACTTGAAAAAAATGCACCGGAGGGTCGTGTTTATATTTCTGCAGAAAGTTATCCAGATGAAGAAATAGTTGGTTTAGCCCAAGATGTAGCCACTGCACTTTCTATGTCTATGCCAGAGGTATTAAAGGCCTTTGGAGAGTATTTATTTTCTCACTTAAAGGCACGTCATCCAAGCATTGTTGCTAACTTTAATTGTTTTGCTGATCTCATTATTGGTATTGATAAAGTAATTCATGTTGAAGTAGCTAAGCTTTATCATGAGCCTAATTTACCTGAAATTGACGCCCAAATTATTGAAGACGGGTTTATTTTAATGCGTTACAACTCTAAGCGACAGCTTTGTATGTGCGCCGAAGGGCTTATTTTTGGTGCTGCGGCTCATTATGGGGTTGATGCTAAACTTAATCATGCCCAGTGTATGCATGATGGGTTTGATTCGTGTTTAATTGAAATAAAATATGAGACTCCCCATGGCTGAAGACGACTACAATTATAAAAAAGCGTATTTGCGCGAAAAATCAGCCAGAGATCAATTAGAAACCCTACTAGAAGACAAAACACGGGCATTGTTTATTGTTAATCAAGAACTGGAAGAAAAGCTCGAAACGGTTAAAAACCAACAAATAACCTTAATGCAAAGTGAAAAAATGGCCACGCTAGGGACACTCTCTGCTGGGATGGCCCACGAAATAAATAACCCGCTTGCTTATATAACCAGTAATGTAGAAAGTATAAAATTTATAAAGCCCGTGCTGGTTTCGTTAATGACGGCGGCTCAAAAATTTGTAGATAAATCGATTTCAGTATCGCAGTTGGAGTCTATTTTAGTTCAGCTCAATCAAGAGAACGATTTAAGCTTTATTGTGGACGATATTGATGACTTAGTTGATGATACCCAAGAGGGATTAGAGCGTATCGCTCATATTGTTAGTAACCTTGTCGACTTTGCAAGCCTAAAAGACAACGTAACTGCAATGGCAGATATTACAGAATCACTCAATGGCACACTAAAACTACTCGACAACCAGCTAGGGACGTGTGCTATAGAGTTACACATTGAAAAGTTACCTCTAACACGGTGTAATATATCATCGATGAAACAACTGTTTGTAAACTTATTAATTAATGCCAAACACGCCTGCGACGATTTGCGCGATCAGCAAGGAAAAATAAGTGTTAAGCTGTTTGCCAATGAAAACAATATTTACATAGAGGTGGCAGATAACGGCTGTGGAATGGACGCTGATACACTTAAACAAATGTTCGATCCCTTCTTTACCACTAAACCCGTAGGCCAAGGCACTGGTATGGGAATGGCTATAGTTTACAATGTACTTAAAGAGCACAATGGCACTATAGAGGTTGAAAGTAAAGTGGGTATGGGGTCTTTAATACGTTGTGTAATACCTATTGCTACATAACTTTGTAAGCTTAAAGTTTACAATGTAGGCATGGCTACAAAGTGTGTTGTGGCTATTGAGCGTAGGTATAAGTATCTTAACTCGATACTTCTTGTCCGCCGTGTTGCTCGGCTAAATCATCAAGTTCGGCAACGGTATAATCAAATCCGCTTTCATCATACTCGTAGCTTACTTTAACGCTGTCGCCGCCATTAAAAAGACGTGTTTTTACGTCATTGACTGGCCAATCTTTTAATTCGTGTAAAAAACGGTTTGCAACTTGGGATGATTCAAATCGATAACTAATCTCTGTTTTCATAAATAATAATACCCTGATAATTTTACCCCCGTAGTTTGTTGATTTTTACCAAGGAGTCAAGTTATCTACTTTAAAAGGACAATAAATTATGACTTTATAGATACTTATCGGTCATAGTAATCTAAATTGGAGTGTTAACAGTATAAAGCTGTTTGAAAACAATAACGACATAACAAAAACGGAGTAGGCAATGAAACATTTAGTGAGCTTAGTTGGGCTTATCGCATTTTTAATGGTGGTATTACCGGGGCCTCTTTATAAATTTAATATGGTTGAGCTAGGTACTGCCTTTGCCGGTTTTAGATTAAGCGTTTATGTAGGTGGTGCAGCATTAGCCTTGCTATTGATTCAAGTGCTATTTATGCGTAAAACAGTGAGCTTAGTCAGTGCTGTTGTCACGGTTATTTTTGCAGCAGTTGCTATTGCAATGCCGATTAACATGATGAACACCGCAAAAAGTGTTCCGCCAATTCATGATATTTCTACCGATTTGATTAACCCGCCTAAATTTGTTGCGGTAGTGCCTTTGCGTGCAGATTCGCCAAACCCGGTTGCTTACGCGGGTGAAGAAACCGCAGCGCAGCAACGTAAAGCGTACCCAGAGCTAAAACCGCTCGAGTACAACCAAACCCAAACAGAGCTGGTGGCAGCAATCACTAAAGCAATGGAAAACTTAGGCTGGGAACTGGTCAATAGCGATGTTAATAACGGAATTGTTGAAGCGACAGACACCACAACATGGTTTGGTTTTAAAGACGATGTTGTGGTTCGTATTAACGATAAAGGCAGTAAACGCGTGGTCGATATACGCAGTAAATCACGCATTGGTAAAAGTGATTTAGGTAAAAATGCGCAGCGTATTAAAACACTCATTGAAGAGTTAAATGCCGTTGTTGTGGAATAATTGATAACAGAAAAACAGCCCTGCACTTTGCGGGGATATTTGCAGTTGCACATGATCAGCTTATGTTCATAGCTGACAGTGTATACTGTGTATGATTTTTAATAAACTATGGAGTTATTATGAAAACAGTCGGATATGCAGCAAAAAGCCAAGGTTCTGAACTCACAGAGTTTTCTTTTGAGCGCCGCGATTTACGAAATAACGATGTAGCAATAGAAATTTTATATTGTGGTGTATGCCATTCAGACTTACACGCAGTGCGTAACGACTGGGGTGGTAGTAATTACCCATTAGTTCCAGGGCACGAAATTGTAGGTAAAGTAATATCAGTCGGTAGTGATGTTAAAAAATACAAACAAGGCGATACCGTTGCTGTAGGGTGTATGGTTGACTCCTGCCAAAGCTGTGACCAATGTGATAATCACGAAGAGCAATTCTGTCGTGAAGGTATGGTAGGTACTTACAGCGGTACCGATAGAGTTAACGGCGAAATGACTCAAGGTGGCTACTCTAAACACCTTGTAGTACGCGAAGAGTTTGTATTATCAGTGCCTGAAAACTTAGAATTATCGCGTGTGGCACCGTTACTATGCGCGGGTATTACTACTTATTCACCGTTACATAAATGGGGTGTAAAAACAGGTAGCCGTGTTGCCGTGGTAGGCCTTGGTGGATTAGGTCATATGGCGGTTAAAAATGCAGTAGCAATGGGTGCAACGGTTACTGTTATTGGTCGTACTGAGTCTAAAAAAGAAGATGCAATTAAGCTCGGCGCACAGCATTATTTAGTATCAAACAATGATAATGAAATGAAAAATGCGCAGTCAGCGTTTGATGTCATTATTGATACCGTGCCTGTAAAGCATGACTTATCAATTTACACACCACTACTTGATATCGATGGTACCTTGGTTATTGTTGGCCAAGTAGGCCCAGTAGATGAGCTAAACACAGTTCCTCTTTTAATGGGTCGTCGTCGTGTGGCTGGTTCGTTAATTGGCGGCATTGCAGAAACACAGCAAATGCTTGATTTTTGTGGTGAGCACAACGTACTGCCAGAGTGTGAAATGATCAACATAGACGAAATTAACACCGCTTATGAGCGTATGGAGCGCTCTGATGTGCGATACCGTTTTGTTATTGATATGTCATCTATTAGCGTTTAATACGCTAAAGAGTGAATGTAAAAAGAGCCGCTTAGTGGCTCTTTTTGTTTTTATTAACAAGGCTGTGCGTGTTTAGTTTTGTTACCGCTAATTTGTATATAACTTAGCAACCACATTAACAGCCCACCTAAAAATAAAGCCGCAGCAACATAGCCTGTTTGATTTGGCGCTGCCCCTTTTGCAATAGCAATGCCGCCAACCCAAGGTCCAATAGCATTTGCAATATTAAACGCACACTGCACTAATGCCCCAATCATGGCGTGACCATTAGGTGATACATCCATTAATAGCGTTTGCACTAAGGTTGATAGCCCTAAGCTGCAGCCAATAAAAAATATAACCGCATACAGCAGATAAATATTATAGCTGGCACTTACATATGCAAATGCAAAAACAATAGTAGAGGCAAGCGTAAATCCGGTGGTTTTTATCGCTGATTTATCGGCAGCTTTACCTAGCATGTAATTACCGAGCGTAGAGCCAATACCAAACATCACCATAGCAATTGAAATTGTATAGGGCGCGCTCTGAGTGACCTCTAAGATCGTATCGGCCACATAGGTATAAATACAAAATACGCCACCAAAGCCAATAATAACAATCCCTAATATTGACCAAACCAATTTGTTTTTTAGCACCCCTAATTCGTTGAGTAAGTTAGAGGTATGGGTGTTTTTAATATTAGGCACCACGTTATACACAAAAATAAAGGCAATAAACGCCAACACCCCAGCCGCAGCGAGGCAATAACGCCAACTAAGATTTTGCCCAACCAATGTCACCACCGGCACACCAACGATAGTGGCTATGGTTAAGCCCATAAACACTTTTGACATAAAGCTAGCGCGTTTTCCTTGCGGTGCTATATCAGAGGCCAGTAATAACGCGGCACCAAAATAAGCGCCATGGGGAAGGCCACTTAAAAACCTAAACAGCACCAGTTGTTCTAACGAGGTCGCTAATGCACTTAAACTGTTTGAAATACACATTAAGCTTAAAAATAATAATAGCGCTCGTCGTTTTCGCATATTTGCCGTTGCCAACATTAAAATGGGTGCGCCAACCACCACCCCAAGAGCATAAGCACTAATAGCATAACCACTTTGTGACGGGGTACTGCCAAAAGCCTCACTAATTAATGGCAACATAGGCATCATAGAAAATTCAGATAACCCCAAAATAAAAGTACCCAACGCCAGCACAATTAAAATAGCGGTTCTATTGGGCTGACCCGACGGCGATGTAGTATCAACGGCCATATAAAATCCTTGAAGATAATAAATAAAATTTAATAACAAACTAAACGCCAGTGCGTTTAAAAATAAAGCACACACGCTTATTTAGTTGAATGTGGAAATGAGGAGTAAAGAGGCGTGCATTTTAAATTAAAAGCTCTCTTTCGTCATGGACTAAACCATAATTTAAGATGAATAAAATTTAACTTAAGCCAACCAAAGGATGGTTAAGTAAGTTCAGCAAAGTATTAACGCAATCAAAAATAAGCAGTGTTAAATTTAAAATGTAATGTTAACTTGACTTTTTGTAAGGCATGAATGATATTTGTAAAGTAAACATTACTTTTAAAAACAGGATAAAGGCAATGAAAGCAGAATTAAATTTAAAACAACGCCAAATTAAAAATACCAGTTACCTAGCTAAATGGACCTTAATATGGCTTTTTACTTTAGCTATTTGCAGCTTTGGCCCCACTTTAATCTGGGATCGTTCAGCGCTAATTAGTGGCTTTTTTATTATTATAAATTTGGCTGCTGGCGTAGGGATGATTTTAGCCAACAAGCGCTATTTGCAAGGCATGGATGAATTAATGCAAAAAATACATCTCAGTGCCATGGGGTTTACCTTAGGTGCAGTGTTAGTAGGCGGGCTGGCATACACCAATTTACAATTGAGTGGTTTAATTGATTTTAAAGCGCAAATACCCGACTTAATGTTTTTAATGGGGGCGGTGTATTTAATTAGTGTGTATGTGCTTAATAAATACTATTGCGCAGGTGATGAATGAAAAATAGATTAAAAGTGTTAAGAGCCGAGCATAATTTCACTCAAGCAAAGTTGGCCGAGCTGTTGGATGTATCGCGCCAAACGATTAATGCCATTGAAAAGGGTAAGTTCGATCCCAGCTTGCCACTGGCTTTTAAGGCCGCAAGGTTGTTTAAACTTAAAATAGAAGACATTTTTGATGACGAACAGGGTTAAAAATTAACAAAGTGCGACAATATGTCGCGCTTTTTAACTTGCCGCAGCACGTATAATTTACCCACAAAGTTTTTGTGGTAAATCAATAATGACTGATAAAAAAAATCCCCTAACCTCCTATTTAGTATCACCTTTGGCACTTGTTATAAGTGGCGTACTATCGCCTGTTGCCTTTGCAGATGACGCCTCAATTGAAGTGATTGAAGTACACGGTCAAGCACAAAACAAACACCTATCGTTAGGTTCATCTGAATCGTTATTAACTGATTTAGGTGTGAACTTTTCAGCCGCCGGTGGCATGGCTAACTTACCTGTTTTAAATGGTTTAATGGGCGATAGAGTGGCGGTACTGG